>JACRNI010000025.1 GCA_016234925.1 Deltaproteobacteria bacterium
CTCTTAAATGTCCCGCCCTTGCCATAATAATTTATTAAAAGGCTCCCTGTTTCATCAACAGGTATATCCCTATCGCCGACAATAAGGCTGTGAACGCCGTAATTTGCAATTTCTAAAATCGGCTCTGCGCCAAAATATTTTTTTAATGCGCCGATTACAAGGGATGGGTAGATTTCACCCTGATATAAAAAAAGGAGTTGAGAACTTCGGACAATGCCGTCGCTGTCTGGAAAGATGTTAAAGGCAGCAGAACCATATGACTTTTCTGCGATTTGATATATGTTTGCCTCAAGCCCCGCGATTTCAGGCACAGGGATAGATGTAACATCTCCAAGGGATTTTATAAGATTTATCTTTGAACGTTTGAGGTCATCTAATGTTTCCGGAGATGGTTCCTGCGTGGCATCCTCTCTAAAAAAAAATCCCAAAACAACATTCCCTGCCCTTTTAATAGCATTTGCAAGCGCTTCGTCGCGGGATTTTTCTTCAGGCTCTGAAAAGACTATATCAAGCGCAGCAACCTTTGCAGGCGAGAGTTTTTCAATGAGTCTTGCAATTGTGGTGCGGGTCCAAGGCCATCTGCCGAGTTCATTTATACTCTTTTCATCTATTGCAACAATGATGACTTCATCAGTTGGTTTAATTGCAGTCTTTATCTTGAATTTGAATTTTGCATCTATTGCCTTGAGATCAACGCCCTCCATAAAATGAGGCTTTGCCCAATAAAGAAGAAGGCTTGCAGCAGCAGCCGCGCATCCCCATATAAAAAAGATAAAGAATTTGTGCGTTATAAACCATTCAATAGGTTTGGGTGTTTTGACCTTCATGTTTTGTTACATAAAAATAGGGTTCAAGGATTCTAGGATTCAAGTGAAAACCACTTGAACCCTCGACCCCTTGAATCCTTTTATTATTTGCACTTACTCTTTTTCCAACTTCTCAAGCATCAAATCAACTGTTGCTGCATGTTTGCCCTGAGGATAGGATTTCAGATACTCTTTAAAGAATTCCCTTGCCTTTGCCTTGTTTCCAATGTCCATATAAATTACACCGCTTGAATATACTGCATTCTCTTTCTGCGGCATCTGAGAATATTTGTCAATAACTGTCTGATATTCCTTTAATGCATCTTCTGGCATATTTAAATACCTTGAAAGTATCGTCCCTCTCTCAAGATGCGCATCAGCGCTCGTATCAGGGGATTCAGTCAAATCCAGTGCAATCTGCAAAACCTCCAGCGCTTCTTTGTATTTCCCAGCATCTGCAAGATAATGCCCGTAGTTTATATTCCACCTTGCAAGGATGAGCGGCAGTTTTCCTGTCTCTTTCCATTCAACAGGCACATCAACTGTTGTAACATCAACAAGCAGTTTCCTTGCATCAAAAAGGGGCGTATCAGGTTCGACCTTTACCGGCTCTATGGGTTTATGCCCCCGCGTATTCTCAGTCATTGTATCAGGCAGAAGCGCAACCCTTTCCTTGTCTGTTCCGCTTACAGAAACCGTACCCTCCTGACCAAAAAATACATTCGCCTTGCCCTGATTCATTGCAATAAAATCAGTTCCTTTGATGCCTGCGACTGCTGTCGGGGTCTTGATATTCATATTTGTCTTGCCTGAAAAACTTGCGACAGATGCCCGCAGTTTTCCCTGAAGGAGAAATACAGTTGCATTCCTTTTTGTCTTGCTTAATAAAAATTCTGTGATTTCAAGTTCTGTTGAATTGCCGAGCGCAAGTTTTGAACCGTCATTTAAAGAGAGTTCCATCCTGCCGTCATCGCCTGTCTTGAGCCTGTCGCCTTGATTCAGTTCCTTTTCTTGCACAGCAGCAATCCAGTCTTTCTGCCCCTTTGCCTTAAAAAATGCAGCGCCGCTTTGTTTTGCAATATTGCCAATGCCGGCAAAAACAGGATTTGACATAAAAAGAAAAACAGCAAGTGACAGGAAAAAAATAACGAGCCTATTTTTTAGCATAAGTTCCCTCCGTGCTTTTAGTTTTTATACACTATACACAACGACATAAATAAAGCTGCATACAAAGCGTCAGAACAAAGCAGACCAAGGCGCGACAAAGGTGAGGAGTGAGGCGTATTTTTAGCATACGCCGCAACGACGAACCAAGGAGCAACGCAGGCATGCAAAGTTATGACGCTCTGTATAGGTGAAATAAGTATAGACGCTTTATGCAAGATAGTCAATGGAGGTTAATCATTATATTTTAGAGGGTCTTTAACCCCTGTCTCTTTAAAACCTTTTAACCGCAGTCTACATGAATCGCACACACCGCAGGCAACATCATTGTCTTTATAGCATGACCATGTAAGATGAAACGGCGCATTAAATTCAAGACCTTTTTTGACAATTGCAGATTTTTTCATGCGGATAAGCGGCGTAACGATTTCTATCTTTGTCTCCGGCTTTGTGCCAGCATCTATTGCCTTTTCAAATGCCTTGTAAAAGATTTCTCTGCAATCAGGATAGCCGCTGGAATCTTCTTCAACAGCGCCGATATAAATCCTTTTTGCGCCAATCACCTCTGCCCATGACACGGCAATGGAGAGGAGATGCGCATTTCTAAAAGGGACATAGGTGATTGGAATGCTTAATCCCCCCTGCCCCCCTTTATGAAAGGTGGGATTGGGGGGATTTTGGGTTGGCACTTCAATCTTTTCATCCGTCAATGCAGAGCCGCCGATTTCTTTTAGATATTTTACATCCACCACCAGCCTCTTTTTAACATTATAAAAATCTGCAAGAGCATTAAATGCCTTTAACTCCCTTTTTTCTGTCCTCTGCCCATAATTTAAGTGGAGAAATGCCATTTCATTCTCAAGACTTGCAATTGCAGCAGTAACAAGACTGTCCATCCCGCCGCTTACAAGGACTATAGAGAGGGGTCTATTTTTCATTATTCAAACACCTTATCAATCACAATACTTTTTATTTTATCTATTTCGTCATCTGTATCAATAATTAAGGCTTTAGGCTGAGGGCTGAAGGCTGAAGGCTGAAGACTTTTATATTCCTCTTTCTGCTTCAGATATATCTCCCACCTTGCATCAGATGCCACGCCTTCTTTTTTTGACCGCTCATCAAGCCTTTTTTTGACAATTTCATCATCAAGTGTGCATTCTATAAAATAGAGGTCTGCATTTGTATCTTTTGCCAATTTTACTGTCATCTCTCTGAATATATCTGCCATAAATGTTGCATCTAAAATAATAGATATACCCCCTCTTAAAAAATCTTCTGCTTTTTTCATCATTTCATTATAGGTCTTTATGGTAAAATCTCTTGTATAAATTCCCTTTTCAAAATCATCATACCTATGTTCTGCCGGCCTTATGCCGGCAAGTTCTTTTCTGACAATATCTGATGATATAACCTTAAAACCAATCTCTTTGCCAATTGCATTTGCAAGTGTTGTCTTGCCTGTTCCAGCAAGACCGCACACAACTAAAACCACTGGTCTAAAACCTCCTGCTGCATACAAATCTGCAAGGTAAAAATATCTCTTTGCCTTTATTATTGCATGTTCTCTTTCTGCTTCGGCCACCTCTTTTTGCTGTGATTTAAAACCTTCAACCTTGCCCCGCACATATGCCCTGTAGCATTTATAAAAATCAAGGATTTCAAAAACACTATCACCTTTTGATGCTTTTATATAGGCATCTATAAATCTCTTTGAAAGATTATGGCAATTGAAAAAATCCAAATCCATTGCAAGGAATGCAATGTCAGAGACTGTGTCAGAATACCTGAATCTCTCATTGAATTCAATGCAGTCAAATATATAAATCCCGTTTGTTATGCAGATATCTTCTGAGTGTATATCGCCGTGGCAGTCTTTTATAAAACCATTCTCAATCCTATTTTCAAATGCCTTTTTATGTTCCTGCAAAAAACTTTCTGCATAATTTTTTATCCTGTCGTATCTTTCCTGACTTATTGTTTTGCCGATAATCGGCAGGGTCTGTGAAAAATTCTCGTCCGTGTTTTTTTTAATTGCAGTAATTTTTCCAAATTCTGAGATATACGGGTTTGTATCAGCCATATTGTGAAAATCTGTAACGAGTTTTGCCATGCGGACAATCATCTCATCTGTAACGCTGCCTCTTTTTAACATAACATCCATCATATTTTCAGACGGCAGTTTTTTCATCTTGACCGCATATTCTATTGCCTCGCCGCTGCCTTGAATTTTTATAATGCCGTTTTTTTCTTTTATCGCAACAACACCTAAATACATATCAGGGCAGAGCCTTTTGTTTAAAACAACCTCCTGCTCGCAAAAGAATCTCCTCTTTTCAAGTGTTGTAAAATCAAGAAACCCAAAATCAACAGGCTTTTTTATCTTGTAAACAAACTGGGGTGTGAATATGAGATATGAAATGTGGGTCTGCTTGAGTTCAATGTTTTGCGGCGCATCAGGATGGGCTGAAGGTTTTAACAACTCTTCAACAATGTGTGGAAGGCGCATAAATCACCTCAATTCATATATGTCTTGCAAAGAGCGGTACTCCTCATCATAATCAAGCCCGTATCCAACAACGAATCCAACATCTTTATCCAGTGTAAAACCTGCATAATCAACCTTAACATCAACAACCCTTTTTGACGGCTTATCCATAAGGCTGCATATTTTTATGGAAAAAGGTTTTTTTGCTTCCAAATATTTTATTATAAAATTCAAGGTATATCCTGTGTCAACAATGTCTTCGACAACCAACACATCCAAACCCTTAATAGACATTTCTATGTCTTTTACAAGTTCAACACTGCCTGAACTATAATCCTTTGAGCCATAACTGCAAGCCCTTGTAAAATCTATCTTTAAAGGCATGTTCAATTCTCTTGCAAGGTCAGAAAGAAATATAAAAGAGCCTTTTAATACGCCGATTAAGACAGGGCATTTATCTGCATAGTCTTTTTTTATTTCAGAGGCAAGTTTTTGGACAGCATTTTCAATTTCATTTTTTGAGATGATAGGTTTTAAAGACAGCGCCTGCATTTATAACTCAACACCATCTATCTGGACTTCGCAGAATGGACATTTAGAATCTTTTACCAGATTTGCCTTAACAAAGAAGCCGTATCTTTCAATAATCTTTTTCTTGCAGTTGTAGCAATATGTGGATTCCCCAATATCCCCAGGCACATTGCCTGTATAAACATAACGAAGCCCTTCTTCAAACCCTATCTCCCTTGCCCTGTCAATAATAGAGACAGGGGTTCTTGGAAGGTTGTTCATCTTATATGTTGGGTAAAATGCGCTCAAGTGCCATGGCATAGTTTTATCTGTCTTGTAAATCCATTTTGCAATCTGCATGAGTTCATCCTCTGAATCATTTTGAGTCGGGATTATGAGCGTTGTTATCTCAACCCAGATGCCAAGTTTGCGCATGTATTCAATGGACTCCAGCACAGGCGCAAGCCGGGCGCCGCACACCCTTTTATAAAACTCCTCTGTAAACGCCTTAACATCCACATTTGCACCGTCCAAAAGCCCTTTCATTTCATCAAGACATTCCTTTGTCATAAACCCGTTTGTTACGAAGTTGTTTTTCAGCCCCATTTTTTTAGCGAGTTTCATGCAGTCATAGGCAAATTCAAAAAATATGGTCGGCTCTGTGTATGTGTATGATATGCTCTGACAGCCTGTTTCCAATGCTTCGTGAACAATCTCTTCAGGGCTTACATCCTCGCCTAGGATTCTTTTCTGGTCTTTCGGCATTTGGGATATTTCAAAGTTCTGGCAGTGGAGGCATCTGAAATTGCAGCCGACTGTTGCAATGGAATATGAGCGGCTGCCGGGCTGGAAATGAAAGAACGGCTTTTTTTCTATCGGGTCTATGTGCTGTGCAACAACCTTGCCGTAGATAAGCGTATGCAATGTGCCGCCCCTGTTCTCACGGACGCCGCATATGCCCCTTTTGCCGTCAGCAATCTTGCAGTGATGCGAGCAGAGAAAGCAGTGGACAAAATTCTTTTCAAGTTTTTTGTATAAACGGGCTTCCATAAAAAGAGTTGCAAGTGGCAAGTTGCAAGCCGTAGCGTCGGGGTTTATCCCCGACGAATTCGTTGCCCATAAAGGGCAATGCTACTTGCAACTTGAATCTTGCATCTTGCAACTTTATCTCTCCCAAACTACCCTTGTCATCTTGTCATGCGTCCACTTTATTTCTAACTCGCCCTGACACGCCTTATGCACCTTTTTGCCAATGCGCTGCGCAAGTTTTTCATGGGTTGTTGTTATGTCAACAACACTGCCCCTGTCCTTTATCTCAATAATCCTTTCAAGCGGGTTTAATCCCATTGCCTTATCTTCTTCATTTTTTACGAGATTTAAAATATCCTTCTTATGCTCTTTTAGATAACCGCCCTTCAATGTGACAAACCCTTCAGCATACTTGTCCCTAATCTTCTGACATGCTGGACACAATACAAGAAGGGTCTTCCCATGGGTTCTCTTTCTACTGTAGAGGCTTTCATTAAATGACCACCTCTTATTATGATATATGGCATGGCACTGTCTGCACAAAGCCATGTCGTGCTGTCCCTCTTTTGGAAGATAAGGGTCTTTATAGGTGTCAATACCCTTTTTTGCTACCTTTATTGAAGCCTTTTTTACTTTCATTACGCCTCCTTTGGATTTTGTTTTTCATGTAAATAATAATCTGCCCAATTTATTGAGCATTATATACTGCGCCCGATGAATCAGGCAACTATATTTTGAGACAACCTGACAATTTTATCTTTCCTCACATGCTAATGAGCAAATAACGTTCCTAGGTTTTTACGAAGTCCCGCTTTTGCTGGATTTAAAGAGGCTTTGCTCTCGTAAAGCCCATGTTATCTGAATCTGCTGTCAACATCTATTTGAAATAATTTTCTATTCCTTTTTTAAACTGTTTTACACTATCCCCATAAACCTTTGCCACTCTAAAAGTTTTAATATGTAAACAGGGAGAATAGTCAAATTCTACCTCTTCCAGTTTAACTTTCAAAAAATACCCCTTAAATGCACTTTGCATTGACTTGCCGATACTATCGTGATTATCAAGAATAGTGATAAACAATTTATGTGCAGGTTCCCCCAAAGTAAGTAAAAGATTAGGTTTGAATTTACAAACTTCATCTTTAAGATATTCCATGCAGTTTTTGAAATAAGGCATTAAAAAATTCAAGCCACCCTCTTGTGTTGTAGATGGAGGTTTGTTGAAAGAACATTTAATAAGATTGGTAGCGTATAAAGTCAACGATTGAAAATTGTTGGAACCGAAAAGATCTTTTAACCAACGAGATAACTGGCTATTTTCTTGATCAAGCATCAAAACACTTTTAACCCTTTCAGGTTTTTTAAATATGGTAGGGTCTTGGCCTACCAGCATAAGTCTTATCCTTTCACCATTTTTTAAAAAAGGTTCAACTTGAAGCATAAAATCGCCTTTTCCACATTTTGTACATTGTTTCGGGTAACCAAAAGAGTATTTATCCATATGCTTCTTTCCTCTTAACGGCAGTTTCAAATAACTTATTCATAGACGAATTGATTCGTCTATACTCCAAAATTGGCAGGATAGATGAACTATTTCAGGTATACTAACTCTGGTTTACCTATCCAACCTCATATTCTAAATCTTTAAGTTCACGCTCAAAAATCGCACAGATGCAAGGCGTCTAGGAGCGAGTAGCGGAGCATACTTTTTTAGGTATGTGAGCAACGGAGCGACGAAGACAACGCCGCAGATGGGCGTTTTTCAGCGTGAACTACAAACTATCTCCCATACTTTCCTACCAATTGCCCTTCTGCAAGTATATGCCCCTGCATTGCCTTTTCAACATCTTTTTTACTCGCTCCTGCTGGCAGGTTTAATTCAATATCAAGCGCATAAATCTTGAAAAAATATCTGTGCGCCGGACCTTTTGGCGGGCATGGGCCGCCATACCCGATTTTTTTAAAATCATTTATGCCTTGTTTTGCGCCTCTTAAAACCTCTTTTTGCGGAGGCACATTTTCTGGTAATGATGCTGCGTCTGGTGATATTCCATAAATAACCCAGTGAATCCATGTTCCCATTGGCGCATCAGGGTCATCGCAGATTATTGTAATGCTTTTTGCGCCTGCCGGAACTCCTGCCCAGTTTAAAGGCGGCGATACATTCTGTCCATCGCATGTATATTTTTTAGGTATAATTTCGTTATTCTCAAATGCCGTGCTTATTATATGCATGGCTGCACCCTCCTTTGCAGTGGCATGCACACTGCTGAAAAATAAAAGACACATACAGATTACAAACACCAAAAGATTTGCCTTGTTTGACATATTTCCACCCCCTCTTAATCAGGATGTTAAAAGTTTAGCACATATCCAAAAAATGACAACCAAAAAACTTTATAGTTTCTTTTCCTTTATCTTTACCTTTACCTGTATTTTCATCCATCTATCAAGATATCAAGTAGATAAAAGAGTCAGGTCTTTTTGTAGTTGCTCAATCCTGCCCCGTACTTGATACGGGGGACAAGTTTAAAGACGCTGATAAATCAGCAATAAATGTAGGGGTTCATGGGACGGATAAATAACTTTCTTCCTTGCCCATCCCGATTTATTGAACCCGAAAATCGGGCTTGACCCTCCTGCCAAAGCAAAGCGGTGGGCAGGTAAATCAAGCCCTTACAAATAATTTGGGTAACAGATACTGATTTGGAGGTTATCAGGAGTCACAGGCAGAATGGCAAATAGAAAAATTGGACATCAAAAAGCAAGACCTGCCTGTTTTAATATTCTTAAAGTCTATCCCTTTTTATTCATTGACCTCATTGCCTCAAGAATGATATTTACAGCCGCTTTTTTCTCTGCTGGCAACGATTGAACAATCTCAGCCATAGAAATAGTATCTTTGTAAAATCTGGGCAGTATTTCGGGTTGCTTCTTCCCTCCTGCCTTTTCTTTTCCGCTCAATATCCAGTCCGTAGAAACTTCGTAAATCTGACTCAAACCCCATAAGACATCGGATGGCAATAATCTCCGTCCAGCCTCATAGTGCTGATAAGCCTCTTTTGTTCTTTTCTCGCCAAGTATTTTGCTTAACTCATTACTTATATTCTCCTGAGACCTATCACCACGAAGTTCTTTGAGGCGCTTACCTATGGCTTTTAAAAACTGTTCCCTCTGCATGTCAGATAATTAACAACTTCATGTTGCCCTGTAAAGCCAACAATAAGTATTTTGTGCTTGACAAAACCTACTTAAAGTTGTTACAAGGCGGGAAGGAAAAGAGGGATAACAGCGACTATTATTCCGTCAAGGGTAAAAACGGTTGTTGCCACACAATTTCCGTATGAGATACAGGGGTGCTGTAATATTTCTTGCATTTTGCAGAGGGGATGACAATGCATATAGAAATGTTAGAGGAAGTAAGAAAAGATGGGCTTTGCTTTCAACACTGTCGGTGGCATTGGGATGACAACGATCCTACTGAAGGTTACAGGTTCATATGGCGAGAAGAGACAAGCGGAAACCTAAAGCCGTCAAGAGGGCAAGCATATATCCCGGATGCGGCTACTATACTTGACTTGTTATCTCAGGCCATGAAGGCGGGTTGGTTGAGATAAAGAGAAATTATCATGGGACTCACTCTTGAAAGATAAAAAAATAAAGGAGGATCATATGTTCTGTAGAAATTGCGGCAATGAAATTAGAGAAAATCAGGAAATATGTTTGAAGTGTGGAGTAAAACCATTATCAGGAGGTAAATATTGTCAAAACTGTGGTGTTGATGTTTTGCCACAGCAAGAAATATGTGTAAAATGCGGCGTTAGACTTGCTGGCGGAGCAAATATAAGCGGTCGAAAAATGATTAATCCATCAACACCGCCTAAGAATCCGATTGCAGCGGGGATTTTAAGTGTTTTAATATTGGGTGTTGGTCATATGTATCTTGGCCAAGTGTTAAAAGGTGTTGTACTGCTTATAGGGGGTGTAATTTTAATTATCAGCACAGGATTTTTAGCAGCACCTGTAGTGTGGATTGTTTATTTTGTTGATACATACATGATAGGCGAGAAACTGCATAGTGGCAAATCAGTTTGGGAGTGGGAATTTTTTTAGCATGTTCAATATAGCGGTTGCTGATAATTAAGGAGGAATACAATGAAGTGTGCTCATTGCGGAAGAGATATTGATAATAAGGCAGTAATATGTGTTCATTGCGGTAAAAGCATAATGCAGGAGAACACCGACATGATATCTCGTATGTTATTGCCAGTGGGGAGATCTGGTTATGCAATAACTGCAGGATACTTAGCATTATTCTCTGTTCTTATCGTCCCTGCTCCTCTTGCCTTTATTTTTGGCCTGCTTGCTTATTTTGACATTAAGAAAAATCCCCAAAAGCATGGATTAGGCAGGGCGTGGTTTGGAATTATAATGGGAGCACTTGGAACTCTAATTTTATTGTGGTTCATTTTTCAAATCATGATGCGTTAGTCCCGTAAGGTTTGGTTCTGGCTCTGGGTGAAGATCGATGGCCGAAGGGAGAAAAAAATAGAAAAATGGAACTGATTTATTAAAATGGTTTTTTTATGTGTGATAAATCAAACCACCTTTGTTATCTCATCCCTCTTAAATATTTTTAGATTTTTGAGTTTGCCATTTTCTAAAATCTTTACGCCATTTTAGAAGCAAAGGGGGGACAGATTTATTTAAGCATTGCTTCGAAATCTTTGGGTCTTATAATTTTTGTATTATGGAATGAACCTAATACAAGAATATCCTCATCTCCTGTAATAAGATAATCGGCTTTCCCTTCCAATGCCACTTCAAGCAGAAAGTTATCTTTCTTATCCCTGCAAACATCA
>JACRNI010000074.1 GCA_016234925.1 Deltaproteobacteria bacterium
ATGAGGATGAATTCAAAAAGGTTTTAGAATCTTATTTCTCTTCACAACTCCACTTCTCAGATATTGCTGAAATGAAATTCAATAAAGACGGCAGCGCATCCTTATATGTCAAAGGCTGCGATATATGCCCCGGTAATGAAATATTAAGAGGCATGGGTAAAAAGGGCATGTGCCCGATAGCGCATCTTGTAAAATCAATGATGGCAAGGACATTAAAGAAGAATATTGAACTTACTGGCAGTGAAAAGCCCGGTCCTGTTGGCGAGTGCTATCTGAAATATAAGGTTGGATAATAAATTGACTATGTGTAAAAATTTCTAATTTCTAAATCCTAAGTTCTAATAAATTTCTAGTTTCTAATTTTTAGTGATTAGTCATTAGGGTTTAGACATTTGGGAAATGGTAGGAGTCATCTCCTGCTGACGATATGAAGAACCTATTTTCACCAAACAAATATGATGCGTGGTATGAAACCCCATTAGGCAGTCTGTGTGACAGATTAGAGAAAGATGCAATATTCTCTTTGTTTAAACCAAAGGGATTTGTGTTGGATATGGGCTGTGGGACAGGGAATTATACTTTTGAGATAGAAAAAAGAGGCGGAAAGGCAATTGGCATTGATGTTTCTATTGATATGATATTATCCGCCAAAAACAAGGCAGCGGCAAAGGGCATGAAATCTTTCTTTGTTGTTGGTAATGCTGAAAAGATGCCATTTAAGAATAATTCATTTGACGGCGTTTTAGAGGTCGCTGTCTTGTGTTTCACTAATCATATTGATAAGGTCATCAGGGAGACTTACAGGATTTTAAAACCAGAGGGCATGATTGCCATTGGAGAATTGAACAGATTCAGTTACTGGGCATTTTTAAGAAGGCTTAAATCTTTGTTTAAAAAATCTATTTATAAAAATGCAAGATTTTATAGCATAAAAGCATTGTGCAAAATATTAGGAAATGCAGAATTTAAGGATTTGAGATGGTCGTCCTGCCTCCATTTTCCTCCAATAAATTCAAAATGGTTTTTAAAGGGCTGTAAATTTTTTGAAAATATCAGCAAGTTATTATTCCCCAAAAACGGGGCGTTTTTTGTAATATCAGGGAGGAAATAAATTATATGAGTTGGAAGGATATAATAATAGTCATTCTTGTAGTTGTTGTAGTCTGGTTTTTTATGAAACCCGGCGGCACTTGAAAGATTTCTGATAAGTAACCGGTTCGGTTACAAGATGAAATCCAGACCGTCCCAATATATTTTTATCCGCAGGAGGCTGTATGCGAAAGTTTTCCCTTGTTGAATTTTCAGTGAATCATCCCAGACTGGTTGTGATCCTTTCAATCATCATTACCCTTGCCTTCATGACACAGTTTCCAAAGATGAAGCCAGACACTAATCCTAAACATATGCTCCCCGATACATCGGATGTCAGGGTATGGAATGATGAGGTTGACAAGACATTTGCGCTCTATGAGGGCATGATAGTTTTAGGAATAGTGAACGAAAAAGGTGTTCTGAATAAAGAAACCCTCGGCAAAGTCCAGAGAATAACAGATGAGATACTGAAAATCAAAGACGTTGCAGCAAGGGATGTAAACAGCTTTCCGACTATAACAAATGTTACGGCAGAAAAGGGAATGTTGAGGGTATATCCTCTTATGACCGAAGTTCCTAAAACCGATGAAGAGATCGGACATTTAAGAAAGATGCTTTTTGAAAATCCTTTGTTTATCAATCGCATTATCTCTAAAGATGAAAAGACCACTGCTATATATGTTCCTCTTGAAAAGGGCGCAAATGGCAAAGAAGCGGCAGACAAAATCAGAGAGGTAGTAAAGAAAGAAAAAGGCGATGAGAAATATTATGTGGCAGGCGAGCCCGTTGCCCGGGATACCTTCGGCGCCGAGATGTTTAAGATGATGGCAGTCTTTGCCCCGATTGCAGGAATGGTGATGCTTATAGTGCGGTATCTCATGTTCAGAGATCTCTTCCTCTCAATCGCCCTGATGATGGATGCTATGATAAGCATCGTCTGGAGCATGGGACTCCTCATAGCCTTTGGATTTCCGATTCACATAATGAGTTCAATGGCGCCTGTATTTCTGATGGCTATCGCAACAGACAGCATGCATATTTTTAATGAGTTTTATTTCCGTTATAAAGAAAAGAGAGACAAAAAGGCTGCTATCCTTGAGACAATGAAGGCAGTCGGCC
Source organism: Deltaproteobacteria bacterium (assembly GCA_016234925.1). Classification (GTDB taxonomy): domain Bacteria; phylum Desulfobacterota; class GWC2-55-46; order UBA9637; family GWC2-42-11; genus JACRNI01. The sequence goes on from JACRNI010000074.1 coordinate 2,212, forward strand.
GTCCTGTGCGCTATACTGCGCTGGCTACCGCCGCAGGCTTTGCCGTGCTTTTATTTATGAATATTATCCCTGTTAAGGTCTTTGGCGGACTTGTTGCATTCGGCACTGTGATGTTAAGGGTTTTAAGTTTCAGTTTCATACCTGCAATGTTTATGTTCGTAAAAGAGAGCAATATTGAGAAGGCGTCGATGGATGAGGATATAGAGACAAGCGGAACATCCCGATTCCTGAAAGGGCTTGCGGGTCTCGGCGCTCATAAGCCCAAAACTGTTGTCCTTGCCGGTGCTGCGATTTTTTTAATAGCCGTCTTTGGCATAAGCAAGACTGTGGTGAATAACAATATGGTGGATTGGTTCAAGGAGAAGAGCGACATCCGGGTCGCCGACAACGTGATGAACAAAGCCCTCGGCGGCACATCACTCGGCTATATTGTGGCGGCCTCTCAGGAAGAAAATTTCATAAAAACACCGGAAGCCATGCGATACATAGATGGGCTTCAGAGGCATATCGAAAAACTTTCTGTTGTAGGGAAAACCACATCCGTTGTCGATTATGTCAAGAGGATCAACCGCGTGCTCCATGACGATGATCCCAAATATGACTCGGTTCCGGATTCAAAGGAGGCAATCGGGCAGTATCTGTTTCTGTTCAGCATGTCCGCAAAGCCTGCTGATCTGGACAACGTGATAGACTATCAGGCTTCGAAGGCAAATATCTGGTTACAGATCAAGACATGGGACGCTCAGGCAATGCGTGATGTCATTGCCGCAGTCAATGAATATAAAAAGGCAAACCCAATGCCAATGGATCTGAAACCGGCAGGCACGGCATACTTCAACCTTATATGGAGCGAGGAAGTCCTGTGGGATATGATAAAAGGGTTTATCATCGCGCTCATCGTGGTGTTTGTAATCCTGCGCTTTAATTTCCATTCGTTCAGATGGGCATTTGTGGGGTATATCCCTCTTGTGTTCACCATTACTCTCATCTACGGCGTCATCGGATTCATGGGCAAGGACTTTGACATGCCTATATCTGTATTAAGCTGCCTTTCCCTTGGAATGGCAGTGGATTTTGCCATCCACTTTATAAGCAGGTTTAAACAAAGGCTGGCGGAGGCCCAAAGCGAACCAAACGCCGAAACTATTACAAACGCCTTATTGTGGACTGCTGCAAGACCCGGCAAGGGCATAATGCGCAATGCAGTGCTTTTTGCCTCTGCATTTTCTGTGATGCTCTTTGCTCCCCTTACGCCGTACATAACTGTGGGAGCGTTTATCGTGAGCATGATGCTCTTGAGCGCGGTAATGACTATTATCTATGTGCCTGCCCTTATCGTATTGATGAGGGAATGGCTATTCAAGTAGGGTGGGCTATGCCCACCGATAAATGGCGGGCGCAGCCCGCCCTACCATTCACCAATAAAAAGGAGGATTAAAATGATGAGGTATTTGATTGTTCTGCTCGTGATGTTTCTGCCTTTCAAGGCAGTTGCCTTCACTGCAGATGAAGTGATGAAAAAATCTCAGGCAGCGTTTCTATATCCCGGCAAGGATTTTAAGGCAAAGATAACAATGAAACTTATAAGCAAGGATGGGAAAGAGAGGATACGAGAATTAACCCTGCTGAGAAAAAATTATGGCGAGGCGGGCGGAGAGCAGAAATATTTCACCTATTTTTTTCAGCCTCAAGATGTCCGTGATATGACATTTATGGTCTATAAATATCCTCAAAAAGATGATGACAGATGGTTTTTTATCCCTGCGCTAAATATGGTAAGAAGGATTGCTGCAAATGACAGGAGGAGTAGTTTTGTTGGTTCGGACTTTACCTATGAAGATATTTCAGGCAGGGATATAGAAGATGATAACCACTCACTTGTAAAAGAGGAAAAACTCGGGGACAGGGATTGTTTTGTCATAAAGAGTGTCCCAAAGGATGAAAAAGGGACTGACTACTAAAGGATATAGCAGGTTTCTGGACTGCTGTAAAGAGGACTATGAAGAATCTGGAAAACGGACACAGGACAGAGGTTGCATTTGAAAAGGTAGAGTATAACTTGGGTATTGAAGATGATGCCTTTACAGAAAGGTATCTAAAAAAACCTCTTAAAAAGTGGATTGAGTAGGTGTTTTATGGCTAAAAAAACTATTGTCATTTTGGGCGGCGGGGTTGGTGGTCTTGTTGCAGTAAATGAACTAAACAAATACTTGGGAGGAAAAACAAACCTTATTGTTATAGATAAAAGCAGCCGTCATATATTTGCGCCATCCCTTCTCTGGCTCATGCTTGATTTAAGAAAACCAGAAGGTATATGCAAAGAATTGGGTCTGCTTGAAAGCAAGGGTATCAGGGTAATAAATGCTGATATAAATAGAATAGACCTTGAGAAAAAGATAGTTAATACATCTAAAGAAGATGTTGGTTATGACTACCTCGTTATCTCACTCGGGGCAGAACTTAATCCTGATGCCATTCCGGGATTTAAAGAATCAGCATATAATCTTTATACACTCGAAGGGGCGGCAAAACTTAGGGATGCTTTAAAAGGATTTTCTGGAGGCAAGGTTGCTATACTCATTTCAAGTATGCCTTATAAATGTCCTGCCGCGCCTTACGAATCAGCGCTTTTAATAGACTACTATTTAAGGAAAAGGAATTTAAGAAATGTATCTGATATACAGATATATACATCTGAACCGCTGCCAATGCCTACAGCAGGAAGTGCAATCGGCAACGCAATAAAAGATATTCTTGCATCAAGAGGAATTGGTTTTAATCCAAATACAAAGGCAATCTCTATCAATAAAGAGCAGATTATATTTGAAGGCGGAAAGATTCATGGTTTTGACCTTCTAATCGGGATACCAGCGCATAAAGCCCCTCAAGTTGTAAAGGATGCAGGGCTTGTGGGTGAAAGCGGTTGGATTCCTGTGGATAAAGGGACACTTAAAACGAGATATGAAAATGTCTATGCCATAGGTGATGTTACAGGCATAAAACTTGCTAATGGCAAGATGCTTCCTAATGCAGGGGTATTTGCACACTATCAAGCAGAGGTAGTCGCAAAAAATATTACTTCTGAGATCACAGGTAATAAGCCAGAGGCAATCTTTAATGGCAAAGGTTATTGTTTTTTAGAACTGGGGTATGGCAAGTCAGGTTTTGCCAGTGGACATTTTTATGCTGAACCTGACCCGGTTGTTAATATGAAAAAACCGGGGTTTTTCTGGCATCTTGGAAAGATTGCATTTGAAAAATACTGGCTATGGAAATGGTTTTAATAAAAGGTCAATATGTCAGCCAATAAAACCTTTTGTTTAATCCTGCTAACACATCTTATCTTTTGGCTGCTCTCTTATTCATTTTCCACTGCCCATGCCTCTGGCATTGAACTGCATGGCTTTCTTCAGGGCAATTACTCTTATAGAATAACAGATACCAACTGCTCTGGGGCAGCCCCTTGCGGCAAATACTACCTTTTGATAGAGGAGAGGGCGCAGATAAGCCCTTCTTATGAAGACCCTTCAGGGATTTTTTCAGCAAAGGCAAAGATAGATTTTTTCCATGATGCAGCAGTTAAGAGTGACTGGGATATGACTATCCGTGAGGCATACTTTACACTGCACAGCAGTTTCTCTGATGCAAAGATAGGCAGACAAATCATAACATGGGGGCTTGGAGACCTTGTATTTATAAATGATGTATTCCCAAAAGACTGGACAGCGTTCATAATCGGCAGACCAATAGAATATCTTAAGAAGGGCGTGGATGGGGCAAAACTCGGCATATATAGCGGCATAATCAACGGAGAGATGGTTATTATACCCACATTTGAACCCGATACCATACCTGATTCCAAGAGGCTTTTATATTTTGACCCTCTGCCGCAGGTTACAAACAGGGATGTAGATGAGCCGTCCACAAAACCATCAAATACTGAGATTGCATTAAGGCTTTACCGCTCTATTATGGACTTTGATACATCCATATATGTTTACAAGGGTTTTTTCAGGCAGCCTTCTGCTCCAAGAGACTCAACACTTATAAAGGTAAATCATTTTTATCCGGAATTGAATGTTTACGGTGCATCAACACAGGGCTCTGTTTACGGCGGGGTTTTAAGTCTTGAGGCAGGCTATTATGATTCAGAGGATAAAAATGGAAATGACCCCGAAATAGAAAACTCTCAAGTTAGATATTTGGCAGCATTTCAAAAGGCATTTGCAGGGGATTTTACAGCAAGCATCCAATACTATGCAGAAAAGATGATGGATTATAGTGAATATACAAGGACACTGGATTCAAGATTTCCGCGTAAAGATAAGACAAGGGAATTGTATTCAATAAGGCTCACTCAACTCCTGCATTACCAGACAATAAAAGTATCTTTATTTAACTTCTACAGCCCAACGGATAAAGACTATTTTCTAAATCCTGAAGTAAGATACAGCATATCTGACAATCTATGGACAATCCTTGGGGCAAATCTGTTCGGAGGAAAAGATGCGCACACATTTCTAGGACAGTTTAAAAATAATGATAATATCTATTTGACAATGCGGTATGAGTTTTAACCCAAAAAATGCAGTTGCACTTTTTTGACAAACGCAATCTTTGGTCAAATACTGCGTCAAATCTGGCTGTCCAAATACTCACATACTTAAAATAGTATGCTCCGTTTTGTCCAGCCATCTTTTCCTTGTCTTTGGCTCAAATCTTGCGTTTGCACCCGAAAAGACAGTCTCTTCTTTGCCCAATATCTCTATCACCTCAAATATCCCCGGACTTGTAGTTTTGCCTGTGAGTGCGACACGCACAGGCTGGGCAATGCTTCCGAGTTTTAGACCAGTTTCTTCAACCAAATTCTGAAATGCCTTTTCAATACCAGAATATAAAAACAGTTCTATGCCTTTAAGTCTGGCAATAAGTTTTTGCAGGACATCCTTTATATCAGGCTTCAAAAATTTTTGAACTGCCTTTTCATCATAAACAATCTCATCCTTAAAATAAAACTCTGCGCCATCTGCCATTTCTACAAGCGTCTTGCTCCTCTCTTGCAAAGTCTTTACTGCCATTGCGGGTTTTTCATCATCTGAAATTTTGCACCCCTTTGCCTCAAGAAAAGGTCTTAAAAGTTTTGCAATCTCTTCGGGTTTTGTATTTTTTATATAATGCGCATTCAGCCATAAAAGTTTTTCAGGATTGAATACGCCTGATGACTTGCCGACATTTTCAAGGGAAAATTTTTCTATAAGTTCTGCCATTGAAAATATCTCTTCATCACCATGAGACCAGCCTAGTCTTGCAAGGTAATTTACAAGCGCATGGGGCAGGTAGCCCATTTCCTTATAAGCCATTACAGATGTGGCGCCATGCCTTTTAGAGAGCCTTGTCTTGTCAGAGCCGAGTATCATCGGCACATGGGCGAATTCTGGTATATTGTAGCCAAATGCCTCATACATCATAATCTGTTTCGGTGTATTGTTTAAATGGTCGTCGCCCCTTATTACATGCGTAATCCTCATTGTTGCATCATCAACAACAACGCAGAGATTATAGGTTGGTGTAGAGTCGCTGCGAAGTATGATTAAATCATCTATCTCGCTGTTTTCAAATGCAACAGCGCCTTTGATGTGGTCTTTTACAATGGTCTTGCCGATTTGAGGGGATTTGAATCTTATTGCAAAAGGTTTGTCTTTATCTCCTGCTTCCCTGCACCTGCCGTCATATCTCGGAGGTTTGCCCTGTTTAAATGCCTCCTGTCTCCTTGCCTCAAGTTCCTCTGCTGTGCAAAAACATTTATAAGCCTTGTCATCTTTAAGTAGTTTATAAGCATGTTCTTTATAAAGAGCAAACCTCTGGCTCTGAAAAAATGGGCCCTCGTCATAATCAAGACCAAGCCAGTTCATAGCATCAAGGATTGCAGTTGTTGATTCCTCTGTTGACCTTGCAACATCAGTGTCCTCAATCCTTAATATAAATGCGCCTTTATGTTGTCTCGCAAAAAGATAATTAAAAAGCGCTGTCCTTGCCCCGCCTATATGAAGATAGCCTGTAGGCGACGGCGCAAAACGTGTGCGTATTTCCTGCATTTATTTTACCTCATAAAAAATAAGTTGATATGACTTCTTTATCATAGTATTATCCAAATGTAAATCTTGCACTAAATGATTCAAGGTGCAGATGGGATGTAAATTTATGCAAAACAAAAAGACAACAACGGATTTAAGCGCCAAGCATTTTTCTCGGTATGGTGAATTTTTAGTCTCTTTTGAACTTTCAAAGCATGGTTGGAATGTTTACAACCCTGTTTACGATGAATACATTGATTTGCTTATTCATAAGCACGTCTGCAAGGATTGTGGAAAAACTTGGAATTTAACACCTGCTCTAACTTGCAAAAATTGCGGAAAGGATTTTTCAAAAACTCAAAAGAATAAGATTATTGCCAAAAAGGTATGTGCAAGTTGTAAAAACGAGATGGTAGGCAATAAGACAAAATGCACTAAATGCAAGAGCGAAGAATTGCTAAACAGACCAACTTGCGATGAGTGTAAGGGTGAGGTAGAAATGATTGAACATGCCTGTAAATGTGGGAGTAAAAAATATGTAACAAAATTTCGTTCAATTCAAGTTAAAAGTTCAAGGATAGAATATAAAAATGGAAAGTCTAAAAATACATATGCCATAGACATGAAGCCGAAGGATTTAATTAAAGATGAAAATCATTTCTATGTTTGGTGTCTAATTGATGACGATGATAGGCCTCATTTTTTGGTTATATCTGTCCAAGATTTCATTGACACAATGGGGGATTCTTTAAAAGGTATTTCCTTTTTCAAGGACCAAGATAGACAGCATTTTAGCGCAAAAGATTTTGGCAAATGGAATAACTTTTTAAATAAATTTGATAAACTAGAATAGATTTAAAAGAATAATTTTAAACTCAAAGGCTAAATTTTTCTAATCTTTCCTGTCCATTAAATTCTTCAAAAACCCTCTTTTCAATGACAGGCTCAAACATTGTTTTATTTATCTCAATGCCAATACCTTTGCGTCCAAGTTTTTTAGCAACAATCGCTGTTGTGAAACTCCCTGCGAATGGGTCTAGAATCTTTTCGCCTGCATATGAAAAATATTTTATTGCCATTTCTGGTATATCTTTAGGAAATGGAGCGCTGTGTCCAATTCTGTTGTTTCCATTTTGGTCTATCTTTATCACAGGCGGGAATTTAAGAATATCCCTTCGCCATTTAGATAATATAAACTCGTCAATAGAATTTTCAGATATTCTTTTTGATATATCCTGCATCATATTTGACCGTAAAGAAAATCTTTTGCCTCTGTTATGCGGGCTTCTTTCAAAACATTTACCATTTTTACATTCCCAGCTTTGAACGCCAATTTCCGATTGTGTATTTCCGTTTACATTTAAAGAGCCACAAACGGGACATGGAATTCTACTTATATCTAATCTGTGTTTATGAAAAATCAAGATGTGTTCATAACAGTTAAGAGGATACTGATAGAATGGATAATTTACGCCGCCGTTTTTATGCCGCTGGCTCTCAACCTCTCCTTTATCCCAGATAATATCATCTACAAATTCAAAACCTTCTTCTTCAAAGATTTTTATAAAGTATGCCCCAAGCGGCAGTCTTCTTTTACCCCATACGGATTTTGTTTTAAGGTTGTCATTGTCAAAAACATCTCCCACATTAAAAACCCACATCCTATGATTATCCAATACCCTGTAAGTCTCTCTTATTATCAATCGCATGTCATTAAGGTAGGCATTAAGATTTTCCCATTGAGAATATTCTCTAGCGTTGTAATATGGAGGCGATGTTATCATTAAATGAATTGATTCAGATTTCATTTTTTTTAAGACCTTTAAACAATCGCCCCATATTATTTTTAATTCATTTTTATTATTTATAAATCTATCAAGTTTAGGGTCGCAATTTTCTATATATTCATTTTGATGCCTTTTTTTAAGTATTGAGGTGTATGCTTCTGCAAAAACCTTTACTGCATCTTCATTCTTGACATCACTATTAAATTCTACAAGCCTTGCCTCAAGTTCATTGAGTTCTTCAATAGTTAGGAGTTTATCTAAATATTCTCTATTGTGTCGTAAAAGGTAAGAGATTGTTATTTTATAATTATTTTTTATCTTTTGAGATAGAATTTTTGGTTGGTTAGATGGAAACTGCAATATAAGGTTATCTGATATAGTAGGTATTTCAAAGTATCCTTCAGAATACTCACCTCCTTGATTATTTTCAATCCAGTTTACGACATCATTTCTATCAAATCTATAAGATGAACCAACTTTGATGCATGGCATACCCTTTCTTTTTAAACGCCACAAGGTTGTGCGAGAAATCTTTAAATCACTCAATATTTCTTTTTCTGTAAGCATAATTAAACATTTTGAAACAATTTGAAACAAGTATACCTACGGCATAAAGGTTTGTCAAGGGAAAATGTTTTATGCTTTTTTAGAATAAACAGATGGGCGTTTTTCAGCGTGAACTATTTCCTCAATCCCTTTACAAACTCCTTTATATCATCAAAAAACGCATAAACAACAGGTGTGATTAGAAGCGTAATCAAAAGGCAGAATGCCTGCCCGCCTACAACTGCAATCGCCATTGATGCCCTTGATGCAGAGCCGTCGCCCCTGCCGATTGCAACAGGCAGCATGCCTGCTATAATAGCAAATGTTGTCATTAAAATCGGGCGGAGCCTCACTTGATTAGCCTCTATCTGCGCTTCATATCTCGGCATCCCCTTTGCCCGCAATGTGTTTGTGTAATCAACCTGAAGTATGGCGTTTTTCTTAACAACGCCGATTAAGACAAACAGCCCCATTACACTGTATATATTCAAAGTGCCGCCGAACAAGAGAAGGCTCAAGAGTCCGAATGGAATGCTTAAAAATATGGACGCCATTATTGTAACAGGATGCACAAAACTTTCAAACTGCGCGGCAAGGACTATATATATAAAAACCAGACTCATTACAAATGCGAGCATAAAATTATAAAACGCCTCCTGCATGAGTTTGCCTCTGCCAAGATATGATGTTGCATAACCGGGCGCAAGGTTCACTTCTTTTAATATTTTATTTGCGTCATTTATCGCCTCGCCTAGCGGTTTGCCGAATAGGTTTGATATTACTGTGATTTGCCTTTCCTGCGCATACCTGTCAATCTGCGCAGGGCTTGTCCCATAATCAAGTTTCGCTATGTTGTTTAATTTTACAAGACTGCCGGCAGAATCAGGCACAGTTAAGTTTGATATTTTTTCAGCATCTTTTCTATAGTCTTCAATAAGCCTCAAGCGGATATTATACTGCTCCCCTGCCTCGCGAAAAAGTCCGACCTTCTCGCCTCCGACCATTGTCCTTAAACTAGAGGCAACTGATTCAATCTTTACACCTAAATCAGACGCCTTTTCTCTGTTTATGCGAACCTGAACCTCCGGATGCCGCAAAGCCTGCGCTGTGTCTGTGTCAACAAATCCGGGAAGGCTTGAGAGTCTTTTTATCAATGTCTTTGTATATTCATCAAGTTTATTCAGTTCAGGCCCCCGCATAACAAGGTTAAAAGGCGTCTGCCTGAAACCGCCTCCTGAAACAAGGTTTATGTTCTGGACGCTCATCCTTAAATTGAATTTCTTTAACCTCTTTCGCGCATCCTGCATGATTTCCTGCTGCGTCCTTTTTCTTTCTGACATATGTTTCAAGCCGACATACATTGATGCGTCTGTTACATTGGAAAGATACTGCCCTTTAACACCAATGGTTGTAAATATATGGACAACCTCCGGGATATTTTTAATCTCTGCCTCTAATCCTTTTAATGTCTCATCGCTTCTTTTAAGGGATGAACCGGGCGGAGTTTCTACTATAACCTCAAACTCGCTCATATCATCATCAACAATAAATTCTGATTTTAATGCTCCGCCTATCCATACAGTTGAATACAATATAACTGCGGCAATGGCAACGGTTATAAACTTATGCCCCAAACACCATCGTAAAAGCCGCATATAACCTTTTTCAATAAGACTATAAAATAAGGATTTTTTTGATTCTGCCTTCTCGTCTTTTTTGCCTGCCCTTAAAAGCCTTGATGAAAGCATCGGCGTGAGCGTGAAAGAAACAAGAAGTGATACGCCGATTGCAAATGCCGCTGTTATGCCGAAACTCTTCCAGAATCTGCCGACTGTTCCGCCCATGAATGCGACAGGCAGGAATATGACAACAAGTGATAATGTTGTTGCCATGACAGCGAGGGCAATCTCCTTTGTCCCGCTTATTGCCGCATCAAAAGGCGTCTTTTTTTCTTCTTCTATGTGCCTGAATATATTTTCTAAAACAATTATTGCGTCGTCTATGACAATGCCTGTGCATACAGAAAGCGCAAGCAGCGTCATGTTGTTGAGCGTAAAGCCCATAAAACGCATTGCAAAGAATGTCCCTATAATGGATGTAGGTATTGCAATGCTTGCGATGAATGCGGTCTTTAAACTTCTGATAAAAAACAGGACGATGATGCTTGCAAAGACTGCGCCGAGAATCAGATGCTCTTCAACCTGAGACACTGACTTTTTTATAAACTTTGACTGGTCTTTTACGATTTCTATTTTTATATCATCTGGCAAAGCATCTTTTATAAACTTTAACTTTTCCTTGATTCTGTCTGTAACCTGAACAGTATTTGTGCCTGACTGTTTTCTTATGAGAAGCGAGACAGCGTTATTGCCGTCAAGGCGGGAGATATTTCTTGGTTCTTCCTCAGCGTCAGCAACATAGCCTATGTCCTTTATTTTTACAGGCGCACCCTTGTAATCAGCGACTATCAGATTATTAAAGTCAGAAACATTTTCAAGCCTTCCCAAAGTCCTGATGCCCTGCTCACGGACATCCCATGTAATCCTGCCGCCCGGGATTTCAACATTTTGTTTTTTTATAGCATCCTTTATCTGCTGGATTGAAAGGTTAAATGCTGAAAGCCTGTCAGGATTGATTGAAATCTGAATCTCTCTTTTTCTGCTCCCGACAAGGGATATAGCGCCAACATCTTTTACAATCTCCATTTGCCTTTTTATTTTTTTATCTGCTATTTCTGTAATTTCCCTTGCAGAACGGGCGCCAGAGACAACAATCGCCATAACAGGCGCTGAATCAGGGTCAAACTTTTCTATGACAGGCGCATCCGTGCCTAAAGGAAATTGCGAGACAATGCCAGAGACCTTTTCCCTGACCTCATTTGCCGCGACATTTATATCCTTTTCTAAAACAAATGTCGCATAAACCTGAGACTGGCCTTCAATGGTCGTTGAGCGGAGTTCGTCAATGCCGTTGATTGTATTGACAGCCTCTTCAACCCTTTTTGTAATCTGGTCTTCTATCTCTTCAGGAGATGCGCCTTCAAGCCTTGTTGTGATTGTAACTGTGGGCAGGTCAACTTTTGGAAATAGGTCAACGCCAAGTTCTTTGAATGAAAAAATCCCCAGAACAACAAGGGAGCCTACAAGCATTGTTGCGAATACAGGCCTTCGGACGCAGATTTCGTATAATGACATAATAAAAAGTGGGGCAAGGGTCATGTATAAAATATTTGCAGCATCTTGACCCTTGCCCCTATCTTATCTCCACTTTTTGATAAATTTTATCAATCTCTTTTTGCGTTTCAATTGTTTCTGCAATTGATGTAACAATCTGACAGTAATGTTTTATATCATCAAGAGATAACATCCTATCTTTCCTATCCTTGAGCCATTTATCCAAAACCTGATAGCCGCCAATCTGGTATTCCCAAACTTCCGGCGATATGCCCTCAAAATACTGGTCTTTGTTTATATGAAGTTTTCCTTTTTCGTATTTCAACTTCTCAACCTTGTCATTCCCCTTGCCCTGAAATTTTGCAACCGGAATATCAATCTCCGCTCCCTTCAAGAGATGCAGTCCAACAAGTTTTTCTCCATATTCTGCCATCTTCTTGAAGAGTTTATAATCACTTGTAAAAGGGAGCCTCGGAAAATCTATCTTTAAAAACTCAGCATATTTTGTGCGGTAGATGTTTGAGTAAAGAATAGCATAGATATAATAGAAGATTTGTTCAGGTGTCGGCGTCTTTTTAAATTCTTTTGTCAATCTCTCCACCAATGCAGGAGAGAGATTTGTCTTCTTTGCCATATATTCTGCCTGCGGCTCAAAGAGCATCAGCATGCTTCCAAAAGAGCGTTTTTTAGGTTTGTCTTTTTGCTGGTAAATATAGAGAGGGAAATTTACATTCCCCCCACGATAAAATAAATTATAATCCTCAATACAATTAGAACAGAAAACTATATTCCATGGTTTTTCTAATCCTACAACCTGCCCTGCTCTTCCAACGCATATCCCCAAATTCTCTTGCATCATATGCTGCATAACTTCCTTGCGGGAACGTTCAATAACCGCATCATGATAAAAAACCCACTGCTCGTCAAATGGCCGATAGAGGATTTTTGTTATCGCCTTTTCCCAGTCGTCATCTTTTATAATGCCTTCTCTTGCATCTTTCAGTTTCCAGTTTGATTTGTCTTTCAGACCATAAGTTTGTTGTATGATTTCATCCGGCAATTTTTTATCTCTAAACTGCGCTATTCTTCTCTTCAGCGCATTCTTATCAAAATCAATTGCAAAATTGTCTCTTGATGTGACTATCCCAACACTGTTGACAGGGAAAACATCTGTAATTTTAGGATAGGTCTCGTATTGTTTTAAGAGCCCTTCATCTCTTGGGATGAAAAGATAAAATTCGGATTTTGGTTTTATCTTTTTCCATTTCGTTTTTGTTATGTCATGTTTATTGAGCCACTGGTATTTATCATCTCTCAAGCCCCAGAGATCAGCATGGTATATACTGGTAGCCGCAGGCTTTATGCCTGCGTTAGATGCCGCACCCTTAAAGGGTGCGGCTGCCTTCTTTTTGATAAAAATCGCAATGGCTACACCCTGCTGAATATCAAAAACATTTTCATCTTTTGAGCCGTCAGGACATTTTTCTTTCTTGAGGCTGTTGCCGTGAAGGTCAAGGATGTAAATTTCATCAAAGCTCTGCATCAAAGACTGACGCATACCCCTGAAGGTTGGATTGTCAAGGTAACTGTGATTTGTAATAAACCCCAAAACCCCTTCGCCTGCCGCATCTATCTTCCATTGTGCAAATCTTATAAATTTTACATAGTCATCTTGCAGCCACTTTGGATTCTTTTCGCCAAGCGGTTTGCCGTCAACCTGATAATATGTCTTGATCTCATTTGAAATCCAATCTCCTACATTGGTTGAATGCCCTGAATACGGCGGATTGCCGAGGATAACCAGAACAGGCTGCTCTTTTTTGACTTTGCCTGCAAGATGGGATTCTTCAGAAAGAGATGCCATGCCCGGAAGTTCGGTCTGCGAGAGTTCTTCCATCTCAAGGGTATTGGTGAGATAGAGTTTGAACCTGTCATCTCCCTGCAATCCGCAGCCCCATTCTTCAAGAAGGAACGACATCTTTAAATGGCCGATAGCATACGGCGCCATCATTAGTTCAAAGGCGTAGAAGTTTTTAAGGATATGCTCCTTGATAAAGCCTGTCTTCTTTCCCTCCCCGTATTTTGATGTGAATTCTTCTACCGCCAACTTGGCAGCCTCTGCTAAAAAGGTGAGCGTGCCCGCAGCAGGGTCTAATACAGTAACGGACTGATTTGCAAAGCCGTCCTTTTTATTGAAATACTCTTTTAAGATATGATGAAGGGAACGAACGATGTATGAGACCACAGGCTCCGGCGTGTAATAGACGCCTCTCTTTTCCCGCGTCTTCGGGTCGTATTCAGCAAGAAATGTCTCATAAAAATGGACAATGGGGTCTTTGCCTTTGTGCTTGTTGAAATATTCATCAAGTATTTTATAAACATCTGTAACAGCAAGAACCTCTGAAATGTCATCAATGATCCATTCCATTTGCTGCGGCAAATCTTCAAGTGAAATAAATTTGAAGACATCTCTTAATATCCCGATAGTCTTTGGGATTTTGTCGTAAGCAAGCTTTCTGTTAAAGCCGTTTTCCGTTCTGGTTCTTGCAGCAAAAAGTCCGTATGTGATAGTCTGAGAATAAAGGTCGGCAAAGTCTTCCTTGGCAAGCCCGCTTATGAGATGCTCCCTGAAGACCTTATAAAAACCGAGAATGTTCCCCTTGCCCTTTTTCTCTTCCGCTTCCAATTCCTGTGCTATTACTTCATCCTTTAAAAAGCGCGTTCGCTTTGCCAGTTCTATCGCAAGCGCCTTTGCATCATAGACCTTGGGAAAAGTGAACGAGAAGAATTTTTCCAACAGATTACAAAAATCTTTTTCTTTCTCAACCGGCGGGATTGTCTTGAGTTTGTGAATGACATACGGCCGCGCAATCTGGGCTTTATCAATCAATTGGCCGTTGCGGTAAAGCCTGAATTCAAAAAAATTGGTTAATATGAGATTGGGAAAGGTATGAAGGTAACGTTTTAACTGCTCGGTCTCTTCTATCTGGTCTAAATATTCAATTGTCGGCGACTTTGCCTCAATATATCCTACTATCTGCTGTTTCCCATCCCATATTCTGAAATCAGGGTTGCCTGATTCTGTTTTCTTCGGAAGGATTGTTACATGGATATTTTGCTTACCCTCAGATTTGGCATACTCATTTAATAAGTCAGCAAGAATAGGATAATAACTTTCTTCCCTTGCATCTCCTTGATTTGCATTTTCATAGATTTTTTTCAAATATGATTTGAGCATTTTAATTTTTTTATAACAACAGTGAACAATTAGTTGGTTAACACTGAAAACACCTTATTTTTAAACTTCACGCTCAAAAGTTGCACAGATGCGAGGCGGAGCAAGGTTTCAAGCGAGACATACTGGTAGTATGTTGAGCGCAGAAACCGCAGTAACAACAAACTGGGCACCCATTGCAAAGCAATGGGTCGGGGCATTTTTCAGCGTGAAGTTATCTCCACTTTTGCGCCTTCAAACAACTGGTCGAGGCTGCTTGCCGCAACTATTTCTTCAGATTTTACACCTTCAACAATTTCAACAAAACCATTCTCACGGATGCCTGTTTTAACAGTCCTGTCCTGAACCTTATTGTCTTTGACAACATAAACCTTGTTTACCCCAACAAATGAATATACAGCGCTTTCAGGCGCAAAAGGAACTTCCTTTTCCTTTTTTACAAGGACATATGCCTTTGCAAAAAGCCCTGATTTTAAAACCTTTTTTGGATTTGGAATTTTGATTTCTATATCCATTGCCCTTGTTTTTTCATCAACAGCAGGGCTTACACGAGAGACCTCGCCTGTAAATTTCGTTTCTGAAAATGCGTCAATATTCACCTCTACTGCTTGCCCGATTTTTATGTCTTTTAAAAATTGTTCAGAAACCTGAGCCTTTAATTTTAAAGGGTCGTTTTTTACAATAATGAAAAGAGCAGTCTTGTCTTTTATAGTCTCTCCTGTAGAAACAAGTTTCTTTTTTACCTCCCCTGCAATTGGCGAAATAACTTCAGTGTCTGAAACACGTTTTTTAGCGATATTAACCAGCGCCTTTGATTGATTTACCAATGCCTCTGCCTGTTTTAATTGCGCATC
>JACRNI010000026.1 GCA_016234925.1 Deltaproteobacteria bacterium
TGAAACAACCGATATTGGTCCAATGATAGAAAATGGCGCTGTTAAGAGGACAGAGGAATGGGTCAAAGAGGCGGTGAAAGACGGAGCAAAGGTCTTGATCGGCGGCAAATCCAAAGGCGCATTTTTTGAGCCGACTGTCTTGTCTAATATTACGCAGTCAATGAAGGTTTGTTCAGAAGAGGCATTTGCGCCAATTGTAACAGTTTCTCAATATGATGATTTTGAAGAAGCGGTTAAATCTATAAACAATTCAAAATACGGCTTGCAGGCAGGGGTATTTACAAGGGATATAAAAAATATCTTCCATGCCTATAATGAACTTCAGGTCGGCGGCGTTATAATCAATGATATACCAACATACCGCATAGACCATATGCCTTACGGCGGGGTTAAGCTTTCGGGTTTTGGCAGAGAAGGCGTGAAATATGCTATTAATGAGATGACAGAGATTAAACTCTTGGCATTAAATTTTGGATGAAACCCACATGACCTTTGGTCACAAAGGGGAATGGAAATGGTAGTCGCACCCTTTATGGGTGCGTGATATTCGCAGGCATAAAGCCTGCGGCTACCTTCTTTCGTTGTGCCTTGGTCTCTCTTTGTTCTGACGCTATGTATGCTGCTCTATTTATGACGCTGTGTATGGCTTTATAATTTTTGGCATTGAATTTGGCATGAAACTCAAGGGTTTTTCTTTATGCCTTTTTTCGTCCAAGACTCTGGACGCCTCAAGCAGGAGGGTCATGGTGTCCATAGTCACATTATTTTCATCAGTTGTCTGTCCGTGCAGTATTCTAAATACGCCCTTATCCCATCCCATCAGTTCAAAGAATGCTTCATGACCGGATAGTTTTCCTGTTGATACATTTACGATCCTGCCGCTTTTAAGGAATATTGTCCCCTGCTCCTTTTCCCTTGAAAGGGCAATCTTTGCGGTTTTCAGCCCCATGTTCAATATCTGGATTATGTCTGCGAGGCTGAAGTTTTCCAAATTTCCAGCCACGCCTTTTAATTCTTCTGCAGGCGGCAGGGATTCCCGCATCGGGACTTCCCTTTTGGTCAGGGTCTTTATCTTTGACAGCAGTTCATCTATGTTCAATGGTTTTACAATAAAGTCAACCAATGGGTCAGTAGTCTGCTGCGGATAGTCCTTGCCCGGCACCATAATAATAAATGGGATTGCGTTTGTAAAACTATCCTGCCGTATAAAATTATAAAAATGGAATTTGTTGATGCTCAATGTTTCTGAATCCGCTATGATGACATAGGGGTTTCCTTTTTTCAGATATTGGAGAGCCTCGTCAGTTGTTGTTGCTGGAATGACCTCTATTTCATCGCTGCCAATATTAAGTTTAATCAGCGCCAGAGCGGATTCATTCTTATCCAAAACCAGAATCCGTTTTTTATCTGCAATGTGTTTTTCTTCCTCCTGAATAATGGAAAGGAATACCTCAACAACCTCGGGGTCAAACTGCGTTCCAGCCTTTTTTAAAATCTCCTGAACAGCCTCTTTTTTTGATAAAGCCTTTCTATAAGGCCTGTCTGTTGTCATTGCAACATACGAATCAACAATAGAGATTATCCTGCTTCCCAATGGTATCTGCCTTCCCTTTAAACCGTCAGGATAACCGCTGCCGTTATAATGCTCATGGTGGTGTATTATAATTGACTCCACATTCCACGGGAAGTTTACCTGCTTTAAAATCTGGATAGTATTTAAAGGGTGGCTTTTTACAGTTGTAAGTTCGTCTTTTCCCAGCCTGCCTTTTTCATCAAGAATGCTGTGCTGTATCCCAATCTTGCCAAGGTCTTTAAGCAGGGCGGACATCTGAATAGCCTCGACCAGTTTTTCATCCAGCCCCATTTTTACTGCAATCTTTTTTGAGAGGTTCGCCACCAGATGGTCATTATTGAAAAAATATTTGTCATTGACATCAAATATCTGAAGGATGCGGTCGGCAAAGGAAAAGAAGAAGTCTTTAAACCTTGATGATTCAGTAATCAAACGGTTTTCAATCCTGATATGGTTTTGGATGAACTGCGATAGTTCCTTGAGATTTACCTCGCATTCAGACAACGGCATCAATGGGCCTGTCTTTTCCTTTGGCGGCGGCATGAGAAAGGTGCTTACGCCGGATTTTATCTTTTCAGCGAGTTCCTTAAATTCCTGTCCTTCCATGCCTTCAAACGTTTGATTAGCCAGCATTACATCAATCTCATTTTTCTGGAGAATGTGAAGGGCTTCAAGTGGTTTTGATGTTTCAAATACAGTGTAATCTTCAGCCTGAAGCATGGCGCTTATGAGGCTTAAAAGTTGATTGTCCTGATTAAAGATAAGGATGCTTTTGTTTTGTTTCATAGAGTGATTAACAATTTATCTCTTTACCATCTTATTGTCAAGCATGGAAGGGATGGATTTTCAGGAATTTCTTGACATTTCCACAGGGCAGTTGATAGCATTACAATCCTTAACCCGAAAAATGCGGTTGGTTTTTATTTTTCGGGTGCAAACGCAAGATTTGAGCCAAAGACAAGGAAAAGAGGGCTGGACAAAACAGACGCATACCCCTTAATGTATGTGAGTATTTGGACAGCCAGATTTGACGCAGTATTTGACCAAAGATTGTGTTTGCCAAAAAAGCAACTGCATTTTTTGTGTTAAAATAATTATGCAGGGGGAAATTTATGGCAGAGATATTGCCGCTGAGAGGGTACATATATAATTCAAAAAAGGCTGGGGATATGTCAAAGGTCATGTCGCCGCCGTATGATGTGATTTCTCCGGAATTTCAGGAAACGCTTTACCAGAGGCATTCGTATAATATTGTAAGGCTTGAATTTGGCAAGACCTCTGCGGATGATACCTCTGAAAACAATAGATATTCAAGGTCTAAAAAAGATTTTGAAGACTGGAAAGAGAAGAACATAATTGAAAGGGATGCTCAACCTGCCATCTATTATTATACGCAGACATATAAATTAAAAAGCGGCGAAACAAAGACCAGAAAGGGCTTTATAGCGCTTGCAAAACTGGAAGACTTTGGCTCAGGCAAAATACATCCGCATGAAAGAACCCTTGCAGGACCAAAGGCAGACAGGCTCAATTTAATGAAGACATGCAAGGCGAATTTTTCCTGCATATTTTCGCTTTATTCAGAGCCAAAAAAAGAGATAAATAAAATCCTTGAAACAAATGCAAAAGGGACGCCGATTATAGATGCCCAAGATGATGACAGTGTAATAAACAGGATGTGGCGGATTGATAACCCTGAAATTATAAAAGATGTGATGGAGAGGATGAAGGATAATGCCCTTTTTATTGCAGACGGACACCACAGGTATGAGACAGCGCTCAATTACAGAAATATGATGATAGAACAATCAAAAAACTGGACAGGCAGAGAGGCATTCAATTATGTGATGATGTATTTTTCAAACATGGATGACGAGGGCATGACAATTTTCCCGACACACCGCATAATCCACAGCGTGCCGGATTTTATTTCAAATGCGTTTCTTGTGAACTGCTCCAATTTTTTTGATATTCACGAGATTAAATTTAATGATGAAAAAGAGCCGGAAATAAGAAAGGCATTCTATGAAAGGTTTAAGGAAATGGAAAAAGAACCTGTCTCGTCCTTTGGTCTTGCCATAAAAGGAATGAACTCATATTTTATCCTGAAACTAAAATCAAAAGATATAATGGAGCAGGTCTTTGGAAATACGATACCCGATGTGTTCAAATCCCTTGATGTTACAGTTTTACATTCTCTAATCCTGAATAAAATTCTCGGACTTTCCCAAAAATCACAGGAAAATCAGGAAAACCTTGTCTATGTAAAAGACACGGACGAGGCTCTTAACACGCTTAAAAATGGAAATAACCAGATTGTATTTCTGCTGCATCCAACAAAGATAGGGCAGGTTAAGGCAGTTGCAAAGGCTGGTCATGTAATGCCGCAGAAGTCAACATACTTCTACCCAAAACTCGCCACAGGCATTGTTATAAACTCTGTAGAAGAGAGCGAGATTGTTGCTGCTATTTAAAAATGTCCCAAATCAATACTGATGAAACAGTTGATAGTGTAGGCACATTCAAGATCATCCAGAAGAAAAAAGGCTATCGCTGGACAGAAGACTCGATTCACCTTGCAGAATTTAGTTTGCCTTTATCAAAAAATGACACTGTTTTGGATATTGGCACAGGTTCTGGCATCATTCCATTAATCCTTGCATATAAATCCCCTGTTAAAAATATAGTCGGCATTGAGATTCAGGAAACCCTTGCAGACCTTGCATTGCGCAATGTTAAAATAAATAATCTCTCAAAGAGGATTAAAATCTTAAAAAAAGATTACAGGGCATTAAAGGATGTTTTTAAGCAAAAAAGATTTTCAGTTATATTGAGCAACCCGCCGTATATACCAATTAAATCTGGCAGGGTTTGCCCTGATAAAGAAAGGGCGATTGCAAGACAGGAAATATTCGGGGCATTAAAGGAACTGGCGCATATTTCAAAATGGCTATTAAAATCTGGCGGGCGGTTTTTATGTATTTATCCCATATCAAGATTAAAAGAGATTATTTCAGCGTTTGATAAAGAAGGCTTGGAAATTACAAGAATAAAATTTGTGAATTCAGGAGAAAAAGTGAAGTTGTTTTTGGTGGAGGCGAGAAAAAGATAATACCAATGCAATAAATCTGTCTTTTTTAATGGTCGCTGTCCCTATTTTCCACGTTATGCCTAACGCCTGAGTTCAGCGGTGCGGGGGCTTTATCCCGCATCCGCTGGAACAATTTGTTATGCCAGAATCTTTAAGTATCTTTCCATTTCCATTGCGCCATGAAAAACTCCTAAAATATCAATGAGTTCTTTACTCCTAATGAGATATGCAATGCGATAATGACCATATAGCAGTATTCTTATCTCCCCTTCTAACTCCGACCTGTATTTATATCCAATTTCTGGAAAATCTTTCAGAATTTGCACCCTATTATAAACACCAGCAATAACCCTTTGCGCTGCTCTTTCATTATCTTGAGCAATATAGTCATAAATCTCTCTCATCCATTTTTCAGACTCTGCTGTCCACCTTATCTTTGCCATGAACGGATGCGCTGCTCCATTTCTTCATTGCTGATTATTTTTCCTTTGCGCGAATCTTCTAATCCTTTTTCAACCATTCGCTCAAAAGCAAGTTCGCACATTATTTCTTCATATGATGCATCTTCAGGTTGTTCTTGAATAATTTTTGTCATTATTTCTTGTGCGTTGTGCATAGTGCGCCTCCTCCTTTATTTTAGTTTCATTTATTAGTGGCCTAACGTTCAAATTGAGGGGCTGCGCGCTTTTGCGCAGTCCCTCTCGAATGCAGGGTTAGGCATTTTTCTCAATGTGCTTTGCCCGGAAATACAGAAACAACGGCAACCCAAATGAAAGGCCAACAAAAAGGGTAGCTGGGATGAAGACCCACAAGCGTTTCATGTTTAATCGCTTACCTTCAAAAAATGTGAACACGAAAAACACAAGCGCAGAAATAAGAAGATCAGCCGCCACGGAGGATGTTACTTGGTTTGCGAAAATGGACAAGAAAAACAAAGCAACCGTAGGTTGCGGCTCACCCAAGAAACCGACCAGAAAGAACCAAGGTATAACTATGCCGATGATACATAGCAAGAGATAAGCTGTACTTTGTTTCATCAGTGATCCCCCATGAAATGCCTAACAGTTATTTTTATGCTGCAGCAACATTTGTAAAGAAATATATCATAAAAGTAAAATATTTCAAGAAAAACCTTGTATATATTCTTGAAAAGTCTCGTTTTAGTGCAGTATAATATTTAAAATTTAATGGTTATGTTGCAGCAGTATAACTTACATAAAAATTATGCTGAAAATTAAATAGCGACCATTTATTATTACCTCTACTACCTATACAACCCCTTTTCCACAATATACCTTTCCACATCCTGCGGCATTAAATATCTGATTGACCTCTCGTCTTTTATCCTCTGCCTTATTTGAGATGCGGATATGTCCATTAAGGTTGTCGCCAGATATGTTACAGTCTTGCCATTTTTGTGGACATAGGCGTCTTTTTTAGGGTCGTATGTAAACTGCCTTGCCATTTTGTCAGGCAATACCTCGCCAATCTTTTTTACAGGGTAGCCGTGCCTTGTTACGACAATAAAGTTTGTAAGTTCAAATAGTCTTTCATATTCGCACCATGTGGTGATTTCATTGAACTGGTCTGTGCCGATGATAAAACTTATTTCATTATTTGGCATATCTTTTTGCAAGGCTTGCAGGGTTTCAATTGAATAAGACCTGCCGCCCCTTTTTATCTCAATATCAGAGACTTGAAAATTCGGGTTGCCTTTTATAGCAAGTCTTGCCATCTCAAGCCTGTCTTCAGAAGGGATTAAAGAGCCGTTATTTTTGTGAGGAGGCATGAATGTCGGTATAAACATAACCCTGTCAATATTTAGATATTCCCGCACCTCTTCAGCAATGCGGAGATGCCCGAGATGGATTGGGTTGAATGTGCCGCCCATGACTGCAATGCGCATAGGTAAACCGTCCTTTTTTGACAACCATGCTACCTGATAAGACAAGCGCTGTCAATAGTTTCCGCTGATTTGGTAATTTATCCTTGACAAAAATATAACAATTGTTTTATGGTTACCGCACTTTTTTACCACGATGTATGAAACGGAGGTAGTAAAATGCTCCTTTCTTATCTGCCAGTAATCATAATGCTTGGTTTTGTAATGTTTCTTGCCTTTGCAGTCCTTTTTGTAAATTCCGTTGTAAGCCCGAAAAATCCATATAAAGAAAAACTCTCTCCATGGGAATGCGGCATGGAGCCAATCGGCGATGCTGACACAGGGCATTTCAGGGTTCACTTTTTTATTATAGCGATTCTATTCATAGTGTTTGATGTTGAAACACTATTTTTATTTCCTTGGGCAGTTGTTTTAAAAAAGATAGGGCTTTTTGCATTTATTGAGATGTTTATATTCATATTTATCCTTGCAATAGGACTTGTCTATGCATGGGCAAAAGGGGCATTGGAATGGGTATAGTAAAAAATCCTTTAGAAAATGTTGTTCAGTTCACAACGCTTGATGCGATTGTGGATTTTACAGGCAGGACTGCGGCTGGTGTGACAAAGGCTGCAGGCATGGACAAGGTTGTTGATGGTGTTGTGAATTGGGGCAGAAGGTCTGCCTTATGGCCAATGACATTCGGCCTTGCATGCTGCGCAATAGAGATGATTGCGGCAGGATGCTCCAGATACGATACAGACAGGTTTGGCATAATCTTTAGACCTTCGCCGAGGCAGAGCGATGTTATAATTATTGCAGGCACAATGACAAAAAAGATAGCGCCTGCTGTTAAGAGATTATATGACCAGATGGCAGAGCCGAGGTGGGTTATTGCGCAGGGCGGCTGCGCATCAGCAGGCGGGCCTTACAATACATATTCGGTTGTGCAGGGAACGGATTTGGTTATCCCTGTTGATGTTTACATACCCGGCTGTCCTCCAAGGCCCGATGCGCTTTTATATGGCTTTTTGCAGTTGCAGGAAAAAATTAGAAGAGAGATGCCTTCAATATGGGCGAAGTATGAAAATAAGTAGTTTACGCTGAAAAACGCCCATCTGCTGTGTTGTCGCTGCGGCTTCTTCGCTCAACATACTAAAAAGTATGCCTCGCTTGAAGCCTTGCTCCGCCTTGCATCTGTGCGATTTTTGAGCGTAAACTTGTTGTTGTAAAGTAGATTTCGGATTGTAGATTTTGGGATTGAAAATTAAAAATTAGAACATGATGAAAAAGATAGTTTTCTACATATTTGCATTTTTATTTATTCTGCAGAAAGACTCTTTTGCTGATAGCATCACTATTTCTGGCTCTGATGCACCTTCAGCAGGCAGTTGTTATTCAGCAAGTGGTGGAACAGCACCATATACTTGGAGTATATCAAAGGGGAGTATTAACCCTGCAACAGGGTGTATAATATCAGTTTCAGGGCAATGCGGTAGTGCAACGATTACAGTAAAAGATAGTTGCAACACAGGGACAAAAGATGTAAGGATGCCGAGTGGGACGTGGGTGAAAACAAAATATGTTTATACTCCTTTTGGTTCTTGCACAGCACCAGAACCTACGGGGGGGCAATGCCCCTCTGGTCAGTGGTGGATATGGGCGTCGGGTGTCGTGTATGGTTGCGGTTATTACCCTGATGCAACCCACAAGCAGGACTATGGGTGGCATAATCCGTATCCTGCTTATTGTACCAATACTGTAATTGTTCCCTCTTGTGTAGTAGAAACTGCTCCACCATGTGCTGGTTATACATGGCGACCTGAATACTATTCTACGGTTCACGTGTTTTCCGAATATGAATGGAGGTGTCCTGATGGAACGCCTAACCCCCCTGTTCCTGAGCCGCCCCCGCCTGCCCAAGAAATCTGCGGCGACGGCATAGACAACAACTGTAA
>JACRNI010000087.1 GCA_016234925.1 Deltaproteobacteria bacterium
CGAGCCTTGCGCCGAGGTCTTTGTTGATTTGATTTAGAGGCGTTTTCTTTAATTCCATTAGTTTGATAAATCTATTATTTTCGGCACATTCTCTTCCTGCCCAATTGCCATTATATGCGCGCCGTCGCAGAATGCCTTTAATTCCTTGATTTGTCTTGCTGCTATCTCAATCCCTTTTTCTAATTGGTCAGGCGCACTTTCAAGTTCTTTGATAAGATTTTCAGGGACATTGACACCCGGCACATTGTTATTTAGAAAGTGCGCCATTTTGGCAGATTTCAAAAGCAGTATGCCGCCGAGGATTTTAACATCAAACTTTTTTGCATATTCATAAAATCTTTTGAATTTCTCCATATCATAAAACGCCTGCGTCTGAAAGAACCTTGCGCCTGCTGAAACCTTTTTTTCAAACTTGAGCATTTCAGGCTCAGACGGATTAGCCTCTGGCGCAACAACAGCGCCTATTAAAAAATCCGTGCCTCCGTTTAATGCCGCATCTTTCATATTTTGCCCATTATTGAGTTTTGAGATTACCTGAACAAGTTGGACTGAGTCAAGGTCAAAAACAGGTTTTGCATCTCTATGGTCTCCAAAAGACACATGGTCTCCTGACAGCGCCAGAATATTTTTTATGCCAAGCGTCCATGCGCCGAGGATGTCTGATTGAAGCGCAATCCTGTTTCTGTCCCTGCAAGTCATCTGGAATACAGGGTCAATGCCTTCTTTTAAAAGTAATACTGAACACGCAAGAGATGACAGCCTCATCACTGCCCTCTGATTGTCTGTAACATTCGCCGCATCAATCTTATCTTTCAAGAGCCTTGCATTCTTTATAAAGACAGATGTATCCGTGCCTTTTGGCGGACATATTTCAGCGGTGATGGTGAATTTTTTTGACGCAAGCGAATTTTTTAATGCCATTATTATTTATCCTCTTGTTTCTTATTCTTTATTCTTGATTCCACTATAGTATTTCTTGGTCTTACTCCAGAAGAATAATCTTTTGCTGGCGCAATCTTTTTTAAAACATCAAGTCTTCCCTGTTTTTTAAGCCTCGTATAAATCCTTACCCACACGCAGTCATTTTCAATATTAACCTCGCATTTGCCGTCAGCCATCCCTCCGCATGGGCCGTTTAACAGCCCTTTTGGGCAATTTGTATGCGGACATATCCCGCCTGTTTCACCAAGAACACATTCGCCGCATAATGCACAGCCTTCAAAAAAATGCCCATACCTTGTAACATTCGCAAGATACAGGGAATCAAGCGCCGGGAAAACAGGTTTTTCATCGCCTGCAGTATCGCTGACTGCCTTTACACCTGCGCCGCATGCCAATACCAGAATGGCATCTGAACCTTCAATTGTTTTTTTTTGCTCTCTGAAGTCCTTTTTTATAATCATGCTGTAGCAGGTTTCATCCGGCAATGAAAAGCCTGTAACATTTTTGCCTGCATTCTCAAGAAGCAAGGTCATCTCTTTTATTTCCTTTTCCCCGCCTGTTTCGCATTGTTCAGCGCATGAGTTGCATCCATATAAAAATATTTTATTTTTATTTTTTAGATATTCCAAAATCTTTTGAAAATCTTTTTTCTTTGTGATTATCATATTAAATTTCCATATAGTTGATACTGAAATAAGTTCACGCTCAAAAATTGCCCAGATGCAAGGCGGAGCAAGGAGCATGTAGCGCTGGGGTTTATCCCCAGCTGTTTCGTTGCCCATAAAGGGCAACGCTACAGGTATGTGAGCAGCACAGAGACGAAGTCAACACACGTGGCATCCATGACAAAGTCATGAGTCGTGACATTTTTCAGCGTGAACTCTGCCTCTTCGCTGCCTCAATAGTATTATTGAGCAGCATTGCAATTGTCATTGGTCCGACTCCGCCCGGCACAGGCGTTATCGCCGAGGCGATTTGTTTAGCCTCTTCAAAATCAACATCGCCTGCCAGACTCCCGTTTTCAAGACGGTTCACCCCGACATCAATAACAATTGCACCCTTTTTAATCCAATCCCCTTTTACCATCTTCGGCCTTCCAACAGCAGCAATCAAAATATCCGCCTGTCTTGTTACATCAGAAAGATTTTTTGTCCTTGAATGGCATATGGTAACTGTTGCATGCCTTTCTAAAAGCATTATGGCAGCGGGCTTGCCGACAATATTGCTCCTGCCCACAACAACCGCATGTTTGCCTGAAATTTCCAATCCTTCGGATTCAAGGAGTTTCATTATGCCGAACGGCGTGCATGGTTGAAGCGCCGGCTTTCCTATTGCAAGCCTTCCGATATTGAACGGATGAAATCCATCAACATCCTTGTATGGCGATATTGCCTCAAGCACATTCTCTTCATCTATGTGCGCAGGAAGCGGAAGTTGGACAAGGATGCCGTGGACATCAGGAGTATTGTTTAATCTTTGGATAAGAGAGATAAGTTCTTTCTGTTCTACATTTTCGGGCAGGTTGTGCTGAAGAGAATTTATTCCGACCTCTTCACAAGCCTTGCCTTTTGCATTGACATAGACTTTGGACGCAGGATTATTGCCGACAAGTATCACGGCAAGACCCGGCTTTATGCCGTTTGTCTTTAATTTATCAACCTCTGTTTTTAATTCCTGCCTTATCTTGCTTGCAAGCGCTTTGCCGTCTATAATCTTTGCCATCCTGTTTTTCCTTTATGAAATTGGTCTTTCTAATATAAAAAGATATAGGTGGATTGTAAAGCAATTTTTACGATGCTGCGAGGAGAAACTTTATTAAAATGTATAAATATAGCATAAATTTTATTTAATGCAACCTGTCTAATGTAGACAGTTGACTGGATTTTTAAAATGGTGTAAAAAATGAAAAAAATAATTTGTTGCGACCTAAAATGTAGGTATTCACATAGCGATTAGGTTTTATAAAATATAAAAGGAGGTTTAAATTTATGGCTGCGTTACTCAAACAATTGTGTTTGGTTTTTATAATTATCTTCACCATTACAGCATTTGCAGATTGCTCAACAGCATGGGCAGAGGATATCCGGCCCCGCCTTAAGCCCCCATCAAAAGATAAAAAATACAATGTTGAAGTTGGACCAGTAAAAATCAAACCGATGCCAAAAGGCAATGTTAAAAAAAATTATGCTGTTCAAACCGGACCGATTAAAAAGATGGGTCCAGCAACAGATAAAAAGGTTGAAGCCCAAGCAGGGCCTTCTGAAAAGATAAAGATGCAGAAAGACAAAGCCCCTGACGGCAAGGTTGATGTTAAAATAGACTCAATAAAACCAATAGATGGTGAAAACACCAAAAAGGCACAAGCCCCTGATGGTAAGGTTGATGTTAAAATAGACTCAATAAAACCAATAGATGGCGAAAACACCAAAAAGGCACAAGCCCCAAAGGTAGAAATTATCGATGTTAAGGCATGGAAACTTGATAAAGAAGGAAAAAAGACAGATGAAGAGATTCCCATAAAGATGATAAACAGAGAAATGCAATCTCCTTCTGATGTTAACAAATAGAAAAAACAGTAGTTCATTCGGTCTATAAATATCATCAATATAAATTCCCTTTAAAGGGGGTGTAATTTTGTCTTACCGCAAAAATCAAAATATCAAATTCTCAATTCTTATCCCCTTTACTGCAACTCTTATTCTTTTTATATCTTCAGCAGCATGGGCGTCACCCGATGTTCATGTAACCGACATACGTACACCTACATCACTAATAGCCTATCAGCAGACTACGATTGCTGCAGATGTTGCAAATTATGGTGGTGCAGGGGATTATTCTTTTTCCATGTATATAGATGGCTCCTTGGTAGTTACAGGGCATTTTTATATATCAGAAAGTAGTTCGGCTATGATTTTAGTAACAGTGAGCGAACTACCAGCAGGGTATCATGTCATAACATTTTGTGCTAATACCTGTTTGAGCAAAGGCTGGACATGGAGTAGTGGTAGTGGTGGTGGAACACCTGATCTGGAGTTAACCGACATATATCCACCTACTTCATTGAATGCCCTTGAGCAAACCACTATTACAGCGAGGATTTCTAACATTGGCAGTGGTGATGCAGGATGGCATTATATCGCTGTGCTTATTGATGGCTCATTTGCAGGTGGTTTACAGGCTTACTCTCTACCTGCTGGCTGGTCTGGGGATGTTAGTGCTACATTTACAGGACGGTTTCCAGCAGGCACCCATTCTGTCAAGTTTGTCGCTGATTATTACAATGCAGTATCTGAATCCAATGAAGGCAATAATGAAATGACTAAAAGTTGGACATGGACAGGTACGCCTGATTTAGAGGTAAGTGACATATATGACCCAACTTCATTGATTAGCCTTGAGCAGACCACTATCAAGGCAAAGATTTCTAATATTGGCAACGCTGATGCAGGTCCTTATTATAATATCGCTGTGTTTGTTGATGGTTCCCTTGCAGGCATTTGGCAAGGTGTTTATCTATCATGGAGATCTTATAGGGAGTTTTTGGTTACTTTTAACGGCTGGTTCCCTGCAGGGACTCATTCTGTTAAATTTGTGGTCGATTACAACAATACTATTTCTGAATCCAATGAAGGTAATAATGAAATGACCAAAAGTTGGACATGGACCGGCACGTCCGACCTTGAATTGAATGACATCTACGATCCTACCTCTTTAAACACAGGTATAGACACCTATATTGGAGCAAAGATTGCCAATATTGGAAATGGCGGCACAGGGCTATTTACTGTAAGGATATTTTTAGATGGTTCAGATATTCCTACAGATAGATGTTGGATAAATGGTCTGCCAGCAAACTCTTATACAGAATGTTGGATTATATTTTACGGAGGACTTCAGCCCGGCACCCACTCCTTAAGGTTTGTGGCCGATTATTACAACAATGTTGATGAGTCCAATGAGGGCAACAATGAAATGACCAAAAGTTGGACATGGACAGGTTCACCTGATTTGGAGGTGAGTGATATATATAACCCAACCTCTTTGGTAGCAGGAGAGGATACTATTATTACAGGCAGGGTTACCAATATAGGTTCTGGTAATGCCGGACCATTCTCTGCAGGCATGTATATAGATTGGGAATATGCAGGTTCAGGGTATTTCTCAGAGGGATTGCCAGCAGGATATTATGGTGAAATCTCTGCCACCATACCTGGCGGTCTTCCTGCCGGGCAGCATGAGATAATATTCGTAGCCGATTTCTTCGATTTTGAGGTTACCGAACCAAATGAAATTGATAATAACTGGCGCATAGAATATTTTACATGGACAGACCTCTCATCATGCGCGCCGAATGTTGGCAGCGGAACAGGCGTATTAAATGATTCTAAATCACACATTGATACCTGTTATGATGATACAAGCGGCGTCTACTATTACCTCAAAGATGTAAGCCGCAGAGTCAACCAGACCCAGCACAGCCACAACGGACAAATGGCTGCTAATGCCGCAATAGACACAAAATATTATAATAAAGGACTCATGAATGACACTGACAATAAATGGGATGCTGCTGGACAAAAATCAGGCGTAGATGCCCATGTTTATGCTGGACAGGTCTATGATTACTTCTTGTCAAAGTTTGGATTGAATTCATTTGATAATAATGGCAGCGGTATGCGAAGCATAGTTGAGTCTATGCATCCAATATGTCCGGACAATGCCTTCTGGGATGGTGGGCAAGTGAACTATTGTGTCGGCTCTCAATACCTTCCATTTAGCGGCGCACCGGATGTTGTTGCACACGAGTGGGCGCATGCCCTGACAGAAAAAGTCGGTGCCAATCTCAATTACAACAAGGAATCAGGCGCCCTTAATGAGGCGTTCTCAGACTGGATAGGAACAGCAATTGAGCATTCCTATGGTGAATACAACTGGACAATAGGCGAAGGGATTGATATTGCCCGTGACCTTTCTAATCCATCTGCATATGGCCAACCAGATACATATGGAGGCACTAACTGGTTCCCTCTCACAGGTTGTATACCGGTTTGCGACTGGCAAAATCCAAATTATAATGATTGCTGTGGTGTGCATACAAACAGCGGTGTGCCAAATAAGATGTTCTATCTCCTATCACAGGGTGGGACTCACAATAAAGTGAGTGTAACAGGCATAGGCATTGAAAAGGCTATACAGATAGCGTATAAGGCGAATACAGAGAAGGATCCAGTTACAAAGGAACCACTGTATTGGAAACCTGATGCAACCTTTGTGCGGGCATGCGAAGGAATGAGAGACGCTGCCAAAGTCCAGTATGGCGCAGGTTCATAGGAGGTTCAATCTGTGGTAAGTGCATGGCTGGCAGTGGGTGTGGGACCATGCCAATATGTGCCGCCTATAATAACTGAGCCAATTCCTGAACTTGCTGTAGTCAAATCAGGCGCTGGGACAGGGGTAGTTGTCAGTAGTCCTGTTGGTATTAACTGCGGCGCAGATTGTTCAGAGGCTTATGCTGTTGGCACAGTAGTAACCATTACAGCCGCCCCTGACAGCGGTTCTATCTTCGCAGGCTGGAGCGGGGCTTGCAGTGGAACAGGAACTTGCACGATAACTATGGATGCGAATAAATCTGTTACTGCTGCATTTGACATCCAGACCTTGCCTTCTACTCCATTACAATCCCAAGGACAAGGCTCTGGAACTAACAATCAAGGCACAAGCAATGCATCAGGACTTCAGAATGCACCCGGAGTTCAAACAGCGCCGGGACTTCAAAAGAAACGGTAATTGCAAGAAAGAATAAAGATGAATTTAAAAATATGGGAGCGATAAGAAAAGCAGTTGAAGAATATGAAACATTCATGCCAATTGATTGGCACAAATGACAATGAAAATAATAACAGACCTAAAGGTCTGTTTCTACGAATTGCGAGGGTTTGTAGAAACAGGTCTTTAGACCTGTTAAAAGTGAGGATTTTCAGGTGAAACCCACACGAGCCTTTGGCTCACAATGGGAGATGAAAATTAGATTTTTGTAGCGTCGGGGTTTATCCCCGACGAAACGGTATTGGGCATTATTTACGCCCCCGATAAACGGGGGCGCTACAGCAATTTGAATGTGGAGCATTTTCGGAGCAAAAAACATTACAGATTAGAAGTTGGGACATATAAGGCAATAGAGTAGAAGATACTATAGCGGATAGATAAAATTCTGACAGGAAGGGGGAATACTATGAGAAATGTATCAAGGTTTGGGATACATTGTAAAAGATGGGGCATAAGTTTTTTCATTATATCCATATTATTTTTAGGCATTGAGAATGCTGCTGGGCAAGGCATATCCATTTTTACTGCAAGCAAGGCTGAAATAGAGAGATACTTTAGATATAAGTATGGGTTTCAAAGAGGAATGAGGGTATCTTTAAGAAGCGATCCCCCATTATGCGGTACCATCTATGAGTTATCTATAGAGGATGATATTGGCGGCAAAGGAGGAATCAGACCCCCTCATCTAGGACCTAATGTTAAAGACCGGCAGGCTATTATTCTGGCATTTTTTAAAGAAGAGGCTGAGTTCTTTGGACTGACTTCAATGAGTGAGATGCGGTTCGGTAGTAGGAAGCAAAGGAAAGACCTCAGAGAAAAGGAGATGGGAAAATATGAGGCTGTTGAGCGGGTACGCGGCGGATTATATCACTATATTGGGGGGATACCTCTTGAGTGTACAGGGACATTAGTCCACCTCAATCCAGATGGAAGTATCAAGTCTCTTATGGCTGATGTCGTCCCAGTTACCCCAGAACTCCTCCGAGCCCTTACCCAGCCTACGCTCTCTGAGGCTGATATACGCAGGATAGTTGAGGAAGACCTGCTGCCTGATGAGCAATCATCGCCTATGACAAGAGACATCAAACGGGGTAAGAGACCTGATATCCATCCAAAGACTATGGAAGTTGAAAAGGCAGCAATCCCTGTGCCGCCATATATTGTCTATAAGGCGTTCAGCGCATGGGACTATACCATTGATGCATTTACCGGTAGGATATTGCAAAAGATTCAGAGTTGGCGGGACTAGTTGAAATCCTGTGCTTTCATGGAGGGACAAAATGAAGAAATGGAGAGTTTTATATTTATTTACCATGATTATTGCTATAGATTTGAGTGTTATTGCAAACGCTGCCACAGCATCAGAAAATATCATCGTTTCTGGTGAAGGACGCGTAAAGGTGGAACCTGATATGGTAATAGTGCGTTTGGGTGTAGAAATGGTATCATCTACACTTGGGGAGGCGCTAGATAAGGTAAATGGAAGTATGAAAGCGGTGCTGGATAAGATCAAGTCATTTGGTGTGAAAAAGGAAGATATACAGACTACATTTAATGTAACACCACGTTATTCGAAACAGCAATTAGAAGAACCATTAAGCATTATTGGCTATCATGTATCCAACCATGCTCAAATAAAGATTCGCAAGGTAGAAGATGCAGGTAAAATAATTGATGGTGCATTTAATGCTGGAGCCAACACTATAAGTGGTTTAATGTGGAACATTGAAGATAAGGCAAGGTATTTATCTGAAGCGCGCTCACTGGCAGTGAAAAATGCCATGAGAAAGGCTAATGAATTAGCCATTGCTGCCGATGTAAAGGTTGGTAAGATATTGAGATTTCATGAATCGAGTGCAAGCATCTCAAGGCAAGAAATTTATAGTGCCTATAAGTCCTTTTCGGCGGGAGTTAGGGCAGATGTGCCAGTTGAATCAGGAGAACTGGAGGCTATCGTTAATGTTTCGCTGGAATTTAGGATAATACAATAGAAGTCAGATTATAGACAGAAATATAGGGTATTGTTGCCCCTTTATTTCTTATAGTAGCGGATTCTAAATTATGCATCCTAAAAGTTTAGGTGTCATAAAGTCTAGGGAAGTCTATGGTCAGGACCTATGACAAGAGACATCAAACGGGGTAAGAGACCTGATATCCATCCAAAGACTATGAAGGTTGAAAAGGCGGCGGTCCCTGTGCCTCCTTATGTTATTTATAATGCATTCAGTGTTTGGGATTATAAAATTGCGGGACTAGTTAAAATTCCCTATTCTCAGATTTAGGCTGTGTTATAATTCAAAAATGGTAAAGTAAATTTTATTGCTTTATTATTTTTCAGCAATGTGCCTTTTAATTCGTTCTATACACAACGACATAAATAGAGCCGCATACAGAGCGTCAGAACAAAGCAGACCAAGGCGCGACGAAAGTGAGGAGTGAGGCGTATTTTCAGCATACGCCGCAGCGACGAGCCGAGGAGCAACGCAGGTATGCGAAGTTATGACGCTCTGTATATCCTTTTCTTTATTCCAAACACCTCTCCAAGCGGCATTGTAAGCCTTTTCCTTTCATCAGGTCTTGAATATCTCATATAGATTATGCCTACTATGGCAATGAATGTGCCGCCAATAAGGTCATTTATCAGGTCCCACATGGTGTTATCAAGACCATTCTGAGTATCTTTGCCAAACACCTTATCAACTGCAAACTCGCCAATCTCCCAGAGTCCGCCGACTGCCATTGCAAATATGATTGTAAATAATCCGACAAGCGGCAGGGTCAGCCTTATCTTTTTTGTGTAGTGAAGCGTATATACAATCATAAATGCAAGCATGGAAATAACCGCTGTGCCGTATATGTGCATTATCTTATCCCATATCCACAGTTTGTCATAAAATTTCAGCCATTCGCCGAAAAATGTGTGCAGGAATATCATTAGGGTTATCAGAAAATCCAGTTCAAACGGCAGGGTTATGCGGTAATTTCTTTCAACAATGCTCGGCAGCAGCGAAAGTATTATTGCTACAATCGTTGCAACAGCAAAGAGATAACTGCCCTTATAAACAACATAGGGCAGCATCCCTATCATTATAATCTTCATAAGCCATGAAAGCGCTGTGCTTACGGATATGTTGAGCCATCCATTGTTTTTCATTTATTTTATACAGAGCGTCATAACTTCGCATACCTGCGTTGCTCCTCGGCTCGTCGTTGCGGCGTACGGTAAAAGTACGCCTCACTCCTCGCCTTTGTCGCGCCTTGGTCTGCTTTGTTCTGACGCTCTGTATGCTGTTCTACTTATGACGCTTTGTATAGATATATTTGAATAGAGATTTTGAAAGTTTAAATACAGGAATGTCCAATAAAGGCTATTTAATAATCCTGTATGTTTCCCTCAATAATTCCATTTCATTAAATCCTGCTGGAAATCTTTTTGAGACAATGCCGTTTCTCTTTATAAAGACAGCGCCTGCGCCGTATGAAATGCCATATTTTTTAGCAGCGCTGCCGTCTATATCAAATACGAATATTATATCGTTTATATTCATCTCTTTAGTAAAATTCGTGAGATTATTTTTTGTGTCCTGAAAACCCAGCCCTATCACAACAAGACCATCTTC
Source organism: Deltaproteobacteria bacterium (assembly GCA_016234925.1). Taxonomy (GTDB): domain Bacteria; phylum Desulfobacterota; class GWC2-55-46; order UBA9637; family GWC2-42-11; genus JACRNI01. Next base: position 10,389 of record JACRNI010000087.1, read on the forward strand.
TTTATATCTCTGCTGCATCCTCTGCACGAGAGGAAGTTCATCCTTGCAGCGTGTTCACCAACTTGCAAACCAATATAAAATAATCGGCTTGCCTTCGAATTCGGATAGAGATAATTTTTCACTGCCAAATCTTTCAACAGTAAAATCAGGCGCATCTTTGCCTTCAATCTCAACATATGAGCAGGAGACAAGAAAGGATGCAATTAAAGCGATTAAGACCAAAGGCTGAAAGCGAAAGGCAAAAGGCATAAGTAAGTTATCTCCTATGAAAGAATTGATTACACAGATTTTGGGAATACGATTACACAGATTAAAAACTACTATTTTGCCTTAATCTGCGTAATCTGCCTCTGTAATCGGTGTAATCTTTTATATCATCTCCTTATTAAAAGCCCTATCACGGCGCCGATAAAACCAAATAAAAGACCCCATGCAAAATAGTGAATTATTGCCATTGATGTAAAATGCATGCCAGAACCAAACCACCACACAGAAAAACCATAGCCAAATAAGATGCCGAATACAATTCCTATAATCCCGCCAAAAAAAGCCTTGCTAAAAATACCTTGTGAAGATTTTATCTTTTGTCCGCATGTTGGACAGGTTTTTATATCCTGTGTCATTATGATTCCTCCATTTTTAAAACATTCTATATAGAGTGTCAGAACAAAGCAGACCAAGGAGCAACGAAGGCGAGGAGTGAGGCGTATATTTAAGCATACGCCGCAGCGACGAGCCGAGGAGCAACGTAGGTATGCGAAGTTATGTCGCTCTATATAGCAATAAAAGGTTTTGGGTGTCAATGTTTTAGAGTTGCATGAATAAATCCATCTGCTATACTATTCACTACAGATTACACAGATTTGAAAAGATTACACCGATATAATTAAATCTATATGGAGGTGGGTTGTATGACGGATACAATAAAAAATTATATAAATGGCAAATCACAGGATTCATTATCAGACAGGACTATGGAAAGCATAAATCCTGCAAACACAAGGGATATTGTCGGCATTGTGCCGAAATCCAATCAAAAGGATATTGATATTGCTGTAAATGCGGCAAGGGATGCGTTTCATAAATGGAGGCTTGTGCCAGCGCCAAAGCGAGGCGAAATCATTTTCAAGGCGGCAGAACTCCTGACAAAGCGAAAACAGGAACTCGGCGAACTTGTTACAAGGGAGATGGGAAAGGTCTTGCCAGAAGGGCTTGGCGATGTTCAAGAGGCAATTGACATGGCATATTACATGGCAGGTGAAGGCAGGCGGCTTTCAGGCGAGACCGTTCCATCTGAACTTCCGAATAAGGACTGCAAATCTGTCCGCGTGCCAATTGGTGTTTTTGCCCTCATCACGCCGTGGAACTTTCCAACAGCAATACCTGCATGGAAAATCTTTCCAGCGCTCATAAGCGGTAATACCGTTGTATTCAAGCCTTCAAGTTACACGCCGGTTTGTGCGACAAGACTTGTTGAAATTTTGGTTGAGGCAGGTATTCCAGAAGGGGTTTTGAATCTGATTCACGGCACAGGCGATGAGGTTGGCGAACCTCTGGCAACCCATCCCCTGATAGATGGTGTTTCATTTACAGGCTCGACAAATGTCGGTGAAAAACTTGCAAGGATTTGTTCAGTAAATGATAAAGAAATCTCGTGCGAGATGGGCGGAAAGAATGTGATTATTGTCATGGATGATGCAAAACTGGATTTGGCTGTTGAAGGCGCAATTTGGGGCGGATTCGGCACAACAGGGCAGAGATGCACTGCTGCAAGCAGAGTTGTTGTGCATGAAAAGGTGCATGATAAATTTCTAGATATGTTCAAAAATGGTGCATCAAGATTAAGACTTGGAAACGGCTTAAAAAAGACAACAGATGTTGGTCCTGTTATAAATGAATCCCAAATGAAGAAAATCTTGGATTATATTGAAATCGGCAAAAAAGAAGGCGCTAAACTTGAAATTGGCGGAGAGGCATTTAAACAAGGTGAATGTGCAAACGGATATTTTATAAGACCAACAATATTTGCTGATGTCCATCAAAAGATGTGCATAGCACAGGAAGAAATCTTTGGCCCTGTTGTATGTGTTATAAAGGCAAAGGATTTGACTGATGCGATAAACCTTGCAAATGATGTAAAATACGGGCTTTCATCCAGCATATATTCTCAGGATGTGAATAATACTGCAATTGCAGAAAGGGATTTGGATACAGGGCTTATTTATATAAATGCGTCAACAATCGGCGCAGAGATACAACTGCCGTTCGGAGGCACTAAAAAGAGCGGTCTTGGACACAGAGAGGCAGGGGGCAGAGGCGGCGCCCTTGATATGTTTACAAAATGGAAGGTGATTTACAGGGATTATAGCGGGAAACTCCAGAAGGCGCAGATAGATAAGTAAGTGTCAAAGGGTCAAAGGGGCAAATACAGTTTAGGAGTTTAAGAGTTTAGGAGTTATAGAGTAAAAGCAAATACAGTTTGGGAGTAAAAACAAAAACTCCTCAACTCCTTAACTCCAAACTCCCTCAGACTCTCTGGCACTGTCTTTTATTATGGAACTTAAATTTTTAGAAATCTTCTGCAAGGTTGTTGAAGAGAGGGGTTTTTCAAAGGCTGCTTCTGCGCTGTTTTTAACACAGCCCACAATAAGCAGCCATATAAAAACACTTGAAGATGAAATTGGCATAAAACTCCTTGACCGACTCGGCAGGGATGTTGTCCCGACAAAGGCAGGCGAGGTTTTATATAAATATGCAAGAGAGATTGTAAATCTCAAAACCAATGCAATACAAGCCCTCAATGAATTTAAAGGCGCTGTAAAAGGTAAACTTGTAATCGGCGGCTCTACAATTCCCGGAGAGTATATCCTTCCAGAATATATCGCTGGATTTAAAAAGACCCACCCTGACATCACAGTAACTCTGAAGATTGGCGATACTCAGGATATAATTGATATGGTATTGAACGGCTCTGTTGAAATGGGCGTTGTTGGCTCAAAAACAAATGACAAAAGGAGTGAGTGTAAAGAATTTTTAAAAGATGAACTTGTGCTTATTGTGTCTGACAAACATTTTAAAAATATCAAAGGAAAGATTGACAAAAAAGACTTAAAAAATCTGCCCATTATAATCAGGGAACAGGGTTCTGGTTCAAGAAAAACCATTGAAGAAATATTCAAAAGGCACGGCATAGATATTGAGGACTTGAATATTGTTGCAGAGTTCGGCTCTACAGAGGCTGTTAAGCAGGCGGTTAAAAGCGGTATCGGTGTTTCATTTGTTTCAAGTTTTGCTGTAAAGAGTGAGATACAGAATAAAACACTAAAGGCAATACCCATTAAAGATTTTAATATTACGAGGCATTTTTATATAACTATTGACAAAACAAGGACAACCTCGCCAATCTGCCAGTCGTTTATAAAGAGCCTTTTACCTTTCTAAAACCTGACCAGTGTTCTGAAAATCGCCCTAACAAATTTGATTATGCTGATTTGGTATGATATTAAAGAACATCCTATGAAATATTCTATAATCCACATAGACATGGATGCGTTTTTTGCGTCTGTAGAATTAAAGAAAAGACCTGAACTAAAAGGCAAGCCTGTTATTGTCGGTGGCGATGGCGACCCAACAAAAAGAGCCGTTGTCTCTGCCGCATCATATGAGGCGAGAAGGTTTGGCGTAAAATCAGGCATGCCTTTACGGACTGCATATAAAAGATGCCCTGATGCAGTCTTTCTTCCTGTTGACTTTGAGGCGTATGAAAGAGAGTCTGAAAGATTTATGGCAATACTTCAGGAATACACGCCGCTTATTGAATCATTCGGTCTTGATGAGGCATTTATGGATGTTACTGAAAATCCAAAAGGCGCTCTTGATATAGCAAGGGAAATCAAAAAGAGGATAAAAAATGAACTCAGTCTTACGGTTTCTGTTGGCATTGCCCCAAACAAACTCCTTGCAAAGATGGCAAGCGACATGAACAAGCCAAATGGATTTACAGTTATAAGGGATAAGGATATTGAAAAGACACTTTCAAACCTTTCTGTCAGAAAACTATGGGGTGTTGGCGAAAAAACAGAAAAGAGACTTAATGAACTCGGTGTAAAAACAGTAGGCGAACTCGCAAAACTCCCTGTTCATCATTTGATAAGAAACTTCGGAGACTCATTCGGAAGGATGCTTTTTGAATATTCACACGGCATTGACAACAGTCCTGTTGTTCCGTTTTATGAGCCAAATTCAATGGGCAGGGAGATTACATTTCAGGAAGACACCAATGACATCTATATAATAAAACAGACCCTCTTTGAACTCGCAAAGGATGTTGTTGACAGGCTCAAATCACATTCTTATAAGGCAAAGACGGCTACTCTAAAAATCCGCTACAATGACTTTCATACAATAACAAGGGCAAAGACAATGGAAGAACCGACAAATTCATTTGATGATATATGGGGCGCTGCGCTTGAGATACTGAATAAAGTAGATTTATCAAAAATGGTAAGGCTTGTTGGCGTGAAGGTGTCAAACCTTACCCAGTTAGAAGCCCGCATAAAGTAGGTTTGTAACAATAAACTTACATTAAGATAACGGCTTCTAACGGGGCTTACATCAAAAATGTAGTTGCCAAATCCCAGTCTTCTGTTGTCACAAAAGGGGGTAAAAAATGAAAAATCCATAGAGATTGCCGCTCAGATTTTCAAATCTAAAAAACCTGTTAGAGAATTCAAAAGCCGCTGCCTTTATCATGGTTTAATCATCAACCCTTTAAATAATTCTCCGATTGACGACTGCCTATTAACAATAATGAAATCACCTCGTTCCTACACAGGCGAGGATGTTATTGAAATCCACTGCCACGGCGGTTCTTTGATATTGCAAAGGATTCTTGAGGCTGCGCTTAAATGCGGCGCAAGAACAGCAGAACCCGGTGAATTCACAAAAAGGGCTTTTTTAAACAATAAGATGGATTTGACGCAGGCAGAGGCTGTAATAGATTTAATCCAAGCAAAGACTGATTTAGCCCTTGACGCCGCAAGAAATCATTTATCAGGCAGACTTTCTGAAAAAACCAACGCAATAAAGGAAGACCTTGTAACTCTCCTCTGTCATATTGAGGCAGAACTTGATTTTCCTGATGAAGAGGATGTCAGCAGTCTTTCCAACATGAAAATAAACAGACGGATAGAAAAATCTCTTACTGCAATTGACATCCTTTTATCAACATACGATGAAGGCAAAATTCTTAAACACGGTTTAAAAACCATTATCATCGGCAGACCAAATGTCGGAAAATCAAGCCTTTTGAATATACTTTTAAAAGAGGAGCGGGCAATTGTAACCCCGCTCCCCGGGACAACAAGGGATGTCATAGAAGAGGTAATAAATATAAAGGGCATACCTGTAAAACTAATGGATACAGCAGGACTGCGGGAAACAATGGACGAGATTGAAGAGATTGGCATTAGGTTTACAATGGACAGGCTTGAGAAGGCGCAATTGGTATTATTCGTTGTTGACGCTTCAAAGGATAATATTTCAGAAGATGCAAAACTTCTTGGGAAAATCAACAGCAGAGATAAGAAGTTTATCATCGTATTTAACAAGATGGACATAGCGGATATTCCCATAGTTGCCGCGCATGCAAAGGCATTTTTAAATTATAATGTTGTAAAGATTTCCGCGCTTGGCGGCAATGGCGCAGAAGCTAAAATAGATGAACTAAGAAATGCAATTTATATATCCAGTATTGGACAAAATGCAGGAGATGCTCAAGATGTGATTATAACAAATGTCAGGCATAAGGAAGCGCTTGACAGGGCGGCGGACAGCATAAAAAAGGCGCAGGATACAATAAAAAATACACTCTCAAGAGAATTTCTTGCATTGGAGATTAAATATGCGATTGACTCCCTTGGAGAAATAGTCGGGGAGACAACAACCTATGAAATACTTGATAAGATATTCAGCCAGTTCTGCATAGGAAAATAATTTGCACTTTTGTTTTTGTGGTGGTAATATGATTTTAATTTTTTTAAAGGGGGTAAATTTATGGCAGGTCTTAACAAGGTTATGCTGATAGGCAATCTCGGTGCTGACCCGGAGGTAAAATATACGCCGAGTGGCACAGCAGTTACTAATTTTAGGATTGCTACTTCTGAAAAATGGAAGGATAAAGAAGGCAAGGTGCAGGACAGGGTAGAGTGGCACAGGATTGTTACATTCGGCAAACTGGCTGAGATTTGCGGCGAGTATCTTGTAAAGGGTAAGCAGGTTTATATTGAAGGCAGAATCCAGACACGTAGTTGGGATGACAAAGATGGCAATAAAAAGTATATGACAGAAGTCGTTGCAAATACAATGCAAATGCTGGGAAGCGCTGACAATAAGCAAAAAGGGCAGGCAGTTGAAGAAGCGGGTTTCTCACAAGAAAGCGCACCTGCTGTTGATGAGGATGTGCCGTTTTAATGTATAAAAAAATCCCGCCTCTTTTAGCCAGCCGCTTGACACCTCCGAATTCTGTGTCATAATTATATGTAGTTATATATTATGGGGAGGTGATGACAATGTGCCAAACATGCGGTTGCGCGCCCTGTAAAAAATGCGGTGCGCCAATTAAAAACGGCGTGTGCAGCGGCTGCAATAAAAAGGCGTCTGACTGCACATGCAAATGACCATTTTGCAAAAAAAAGCCTTGCCAACGGATTTTTTATTAGTCCATCAGCAAGGCTTTTTTATTTTGGTTCCACAGGATAGCCTGCCTCTAACCACGGGTCAAACCCGCCGAGAAGCGCTCGGGCATTTTTAAAACCATTTTCAAGCAGTATCTGCGCCGCACGGGCGCTGGAGTGTTCTTTTGTTCAGGTGCAGTAGGTAATAATCTCCTTTTCTTTTGGGATATTTTTTGATTGCGATTCAATGTCATCTACTGTTATCCGCATTGCCCCTTTTATCTTTACAGGACTGCTGCCATAGGCAGTCGGGTTTCTTACATCAATGATGATGCAGTCTTCCTTTTTATCAATCTTTTGTTTGAGTTCCTCTTTTGTGATTCGTTTAATTTCCATAGTTTTACCTCCCATGAAATAAATTGATTACACAGAAATGTCATTGCGAGCGGGGTACCCAAGCAATGCTTGGGTCGGCGAAGCAATCTCTTGGGATTGCCGCAGTCGCTTACGCTCCTTCGCAATGACAACAAGTTGTCATCTGTGTAATCTGCTTCTTGAAATCGGTGTAATCAGACATCTATTTTTTAACTTGCAGCCATTTGCATTATCCCCTTGCCTTCCCGCATCATCGCGAGTCTTTTTTCGCAGACCTTCCAATCTATGTTTTTCATAAATGCGTCTATATAAGGCGGCCTCTTTACGCCGTAGTCTATTGTATATGCGTGTTCATAGACATCCATTACAAGAAGCGGCGTAACGCAGCATGGGGCAGTTGCATTGTGCGCATCAAGGCAGTAGTTGTGAATTTTTCCGTCATACTCGCAAATGCCCATTATCACCCATCCCCTTGCAGCCATGCCGCATGCCTTGAAATCGTCCTGCCATTTTTCAAATGAGCCGAACTCTTGCGTTATTATATCGCTGACCCCGCCTGCTGCCTTTCCGCCCTTGCCGCCAAGATTCTCAAAGTATAACTCATGCAGCACTACGCCGTTTAAGGCAAAAGTCTCGTCGGTCTTTAATGCCCTGAATTCGCTGAACACCTGATTTGCCTTGCTTCTGTCAACACTTTTGAGCCTTTCCTCAATTTCATTCAATTTGTTGACATACCCTGCATAGAGTATATCCCTATGCTGAGAAATCTGATTCTCTGATATGCTGTTAAGGTTTTTTAAGTCAAATTTTCTTGGTTGGTGTGCCATTTTAGACACCTCCTTTTTTTGATTTTTATTTAATTATAGCAGACAATTTGGATTTGGCAAGTAAAGGGGGTAATTTTTTTGGAGAGATGTTTTAGCGGGGCAGTGATTTATGTGCTTATTCTGCCTTTGGTTTTAAGCCTTTCACCAATAATCTGTCCAATAACAGTTGCAGCGAGGAATAGCGGAATGAACTTGTAACTTACCATTGCAAGCCTTCTGACGAGTATGCTTAAAAGAATCGGGATATAGATGCACCTTCCCCATTTCCTTGAAAATCTTGAAGATGTGGAACGCACCATGCCAAAAGGGATGTTGATTACAAATAGAAATAAGAATATAATGCCTAAAATTAAATAATGCTTATTAATCATAATAATAATCTATCAAAATGCCGCAAGATTTTATAGAAAAAAAACTTAAAGAACTTAAAGACAAGGGTCTCTACCGCTCCCTAAATCTTGTTGACAGCCCTCAGAAACCAAGGATAAAAATCAATGGTAAAGAGTATATTCTTTTGTGTTCAAACAATTATCTTGGCCTCGCAAACCATCCAAAAATAAAAGAGGCTGCTATAAATGCAATTAAAAAATACGGTGTTGGCGCAGGCGGAGCAAGACTTGTATCAGGAAATATGAAGCCTCACAGAGAACTTGAAGAAAGGATTGCAAAATTTAAGAAAACAGAATCCAGCCTTGTGTTTAATTCAGGGTATCATGCGAACCTCGGCATAATTTCAGCGCTTGTTGGCAGGGGCGATTTTGTATTTTCAGATAAACTCAACCATGCGTCAATTGTGGACGGCTGTCTTTTAAGCGGCGCAGAGTTTAAAAGGTATCCGCATAAAGATATTAGTGTTTTAGAAGACCTTTTAAAAAAACACTCGCGGCTCACAACTCGCAACTCACGACTCATCATTACTGACGGCGTCTTCAGCATGGACGGCGACATTGCGCCATTAAAAGATATTTTAAATCTGGCTGAAAAATACAATGCAATGCTTATGATTGATGACGCGCATGGAACAGGGGTTCTTGGCAAAAACGGCAGAGGAACGCTTGAACATCTAGGCATTAAAAATAAGGATATTATCCAGATGGGAACGTTCGGAAAGGCGATTGGGACATTTGGCGCATATGCTGCAGGAAGTAAAAAACTTATAGATTATCTCATAAACAAGGCAAGGCCTTTTATTTATACGACCGCGCTCCCTCCTGCAATTTGCTCAGCAAGCATTAGTGCTATTGATATAATTGAAAAACAACCTCAAATAAGAAAAGACCTTTGGGACAGGGTAAGATATTTTATAAAAGGGTTAAAAGATGCTGGCATTGAAACATCAGGCGAAACACAGATAATACCGATAATTATCGGCAATGCAAAAAAGGCGGTTGATATAAGCAAGAAACTTTTTGAGAAAGGGGTTTTTGTGCAGGCAATAAGACCACCCGCTGTTCCAGAAGGCACGGCTAGACTGCGGATAACACTTATGGCAAATCATTCGTGGGATGATTTGGAATACGCACTTGAAACCATAAAGGAAACGGTTGCTAATTTTGCTTAAAGCTACAGAAATTAAAGAGCGGCAGAGGGAAATAGAGAAACGGGGAAACGGGGAAACTGGGAAACGGAGAATTCTTTCTTTCTCCGATTCTCCCTGTCGCCCTTTCTCCGATTCCGCACTTCTCTTCATCCACGGCTGGGCAACTGATTCATGGGTCTGGAAAAATCAGGTCAGAGAATTCTCAAAGGAATATGATGTTGTTAATGTTGACCTTCCGGGGCATGGTGGAAAAGATAGATGGTCAGAGCCAACTTTACAACCAGCGGTTAAAAAAGTCTTGCAACTCCGAACTCCTAACTCCAAACTCCGAACTTATGTAGGCATCGGCTGGTCTCTGGGCGCCTCTGTTTTAATTGCAACTGCTGCTAGGTATCCTGAATTATTCAAAGGACTTGTTTTAATTGGCGCAACACCGTGTTTTGTAAAAAGGGATAATTTCCCGCATGCACAGCCAAAATCTCTAGTAAAAGGGATGCTAAAGGATTTGAAAAATGATCCAAAAAAAACACTCGCAAGGTTTTATCCATTGAATTTTACAGATGAGGAACAGGGGTTAAGAGAGGCAGAGGGTTTTATAAAACATTATAACTCCGAACTCCAAACTCCGAACTCCAAACTGTCTTCATCCCTTGAGGCTTTGATAAATATGGATTTGCGTGATGATATAAAAAACATAAACATACCAACACTTGTCATTCACGGCGATAAAGACATGGTATGTCCTGTCAGCGCAGGCAAATATCTTGCAGAAAATATAAAAGGCGCAAGTCTAAAAAATTTTAAAGACACAGGACATGCACCATTTTTAACAATGGCAAAAGAATTTAATAAAGAAGTGAGAAGGTTTTTAAAAACTCTATGATTTCTAAAAATTCAACACATATCAAACAAAGGATTAAACAGCAGTTTTCCTCTTCTGCTCAAAACTATGACAGCAAAGCAGGTTTTCAAAAAAAGATTGCAGAAGAATTGCTGAATTATATTGTTCCACAACTTGCAGATTGCAACTTGCAACTTGCAACTATCCTTGACATTGGCTGCGGAACAGGTTTTTTGACAATACCTCTTGCAGAGACATTTTCAAATGTAAAGGTATATGCCATAGATATAGCGCATCCAATGGTTAAAACTGCCAGACTCAAGACCCGCGAGTCGCAATTTTTTTTAACTGCTGACTGTGATTCGCTTCCATATAAAAATTGTCAATTTGATTTACTTGCATCAAGTCTTACATATCAGTGGTCCGGTAATTTAGACACAGCATTTAAAGAGGCGCATCGGATTTTAGAAAAAGGCGGTATGTTTGCATTTTCAATGCTTGGTCAAAAAACATTTAAGGAATTAAGGGAATGCTATAAAGAGGCAAGTCATATATCAAATAAAAATGGACTCCCGCCATTTATGAATTTCCATAGCGAAGATAATGTTATTTCTAAACTCAAAAAAACAGGGTTTTCAGGCACATCCTGCTTGGTTGATTTAAAGATTGAGCATTATCCCAATATGCTGGAACTTTTAAGGACATTGAAAACAATAGGCGCTGGAAATCCGTTTGACAGCAGAGATAAAAATCTTGGTAAAGGACAAATACTTAAAAAAATGGCAGAGATTTATCAAAAAAAGTTTAAATCTTTATCTCACGACTCACATCTCACATCTCACGGCTGTATTTACGCCACATATGAAGTAATGTTTTTTACAGCAAGAAAATAGACTTTCAGAGATAAATCTGTTAAATAATACCAGATAAATCAAATTAGGGAGGGAACATATGCCGTCTTTTGACATTGTTTCAAAGGTAGATGAACAGGAGATTGACAATGCAGTAAATCAGGCGATAAAGGAAATCAGCCAGAGGTATGACTTTAAAGGCTCAAAGAGCGAGATAAAGTGGGAGAAAAAGGAAGAGATAATAGTTATTGGCGACGATGATTTTAAACTAAAGGCTGTTATAGATGTTCTGCAGGGTAAACTTGTTAAAAGGGGCGTTTCTTTAAAGGCATTGGAATACGGGAAGGTTGAGGATGCATCAGGCGGTTTAAAAAGACAGATAATAAAAATCAGGCAGGGTATTCCAACAGAAAAGGCAAAGGAGATTGTTAAGATTATAAAAGACAGCGGAATAAAGGTTCAATCGCAGATTCAGGAGGAACAGGTAAGGGTAACAGGCAAAAAAAGGGACGATTTGCAAGAGGTTATCCAGATGTTTAAGGGGAAGGATATTGACATAAATTTGCAGTTTATGAATATGAGGGATTGATTACAAACGCAATCTTTGGGCAAATACTGTGTCAAATCTGGCTGTCCAACTGCTCACATACCTAAAAAAGTATGCTCCGCTTTGTCCAGCCACCTTTTCCTTGTCTTTGCCTCAAACCTTGCGTTTGTAGATGAAAAGAGCCCTGCCACAAAAAATATTTTGTTTTACTGTTAGATAAATTGGGTGGATAGATAAAATAGTTATGAACTACAGTAATTATCAAGAGGTTGAATAAATTGTTTACACCATTAATTTACGATTTTGAAAAAAGCACAGAGGTTTATAAAATTACCAAGAAATTTCTTTATGATAATAATTACATTCCAGAATTAGAAAATCTATATTTGGCTTATCGTGGTATCGGAAATGTAATTCCAGAAACTACAGAAAATTTTTGGTCTGGGCATTTTTTTCCATATATTGATTCATTTGAAGAGTTAGAAATTTCATTTAATTTATGTTCGATGGGATTTTATAAACAAGCCATAGTTTCTTTGAGAAGTGGATTAGAACTCGGATTACTTTCTGTCTACTGGAATTTAAACGATGATGGACATAAAGTTATTAAAAATTGGCTTAAAGCACAAGAGGATACACCGCGTCTCTCTCAAATATGGCAATACTTAATAAAAAATAAAAATATTCAATTATTTCAAAAGAGATTTGATTTAAAAAAGAGGTTATTAGACCTAGGATATTTACATAATTACGTTCATACAAAGGGGTGGAAACATTCTAATAGCATAGGTCTGCTTAAATCAAATTTTCAAACCTTTGAAAGAAAAGGATTTGAAATTTGGTTTAACTCTATAAAAGAAATTATACCTGTTTTATGTATTCTGCATTTACTTAAATACCCCATAGGTATAATAAAATACGATTACTCGTCAAAGTTTGGAATTGATGTCCCTTCATTTGGGCGATTGAATGAATGTTACATATATAGGTTAGAAAAAGTCATAGAAAAGGACACATTAAAATTTTTACAATTTATTGCTCTAAATGACAACGAGACAAAAAATATACTTGAATGGATTAATAGTCTACCTGATATAACTGATGAGGAAAGCGAGCATCAAATCATCGAAATGGATAAAATGGAAATAGCGAGTATGGGCTTTGAAAAATGGTTAGAAATATATGAGAAAATATATAATCCCAATAATGAAAAATTCCTAAAAAGGAAAAAACTTTTAGAGAAATGGGCAAAAGAAAAAGGATATGGAAAACCATTAGGGAGAGGGTGAAATAATCAGCAAGTAGGGTGGGCTGTGCCCACCATAAATATTGATAAAATCCAAATGGCGGGCACAGCCCGCCCTGCTACACCTATTCTCCAAGGGCATATGTCCGTAAAAGCAGTTAAAATGATACGCAAGATAAGGGACCAGCATTATTATCATAACAGCAGAGAAATTTAGAACATGAAAAAAGAACAATTAAAAAAAGAACTCAAAACCCTTTTTAGAAGTATGGATTTTGTCAGCAATAATTTCCTTGACGACAAAAAGGTTAACAAAAAGGATTTCCAGACATTTTTTAATATCTATCAGCAACTTGGTCTGGCATGGGAATTTTTAGGTCTGCAATGCAAACATTGGGATGGATATAAAAAGATAAAGGATGCTAACGAGGTATGCAAAATATGCGGAAAGGTCAAGGGTATTGATGAGTCTCATTATCTTTTACCCATAAAAGGTCTTAAGAAACTGGGCGCAAAACTAATGCCTGATTCAAAAAAAACCTTTAAGAATAAAAAAGAGGCGGCAATCGTTAATGACACTATTGATTTTCACGGGGCAACTGTAAATGTGGATGTGCACAATTCTTATAAATCAAGCCTGTTTAAAGAGCATGAGATTAGTGTTGCTGCAGATAGGATTGTGAGGTTAAAAGAAAGCGGAGCCGAATGCTGGATAGACCAGCATCTTATATATGTGAAAATGAATAAGAAAGGAAAGAAACCCGGAAAAAAGAAATATGGCGGTTTCCCATGGGAGATAAAAAGAAAAAATTTAAAGAACTTTCCTATAATTTTTGATTTTGATGAAAATTATAAATTTTTGGGGTTAACTATTTTGAGATAAAATTATTTAGGTGTTGAAGAGATTTATAAAAAGGTAACAACATGAAGGACACGCATCCAGAAATAGAAGAACGGTTTTTTAAGATGATAATGGAAAAGAGCGGAGAAGAGCGTCTGAAAATGGGGTTTGAGATGAATATGATGGCAAGAAAATTGGCAACTGCCTCCATTCTCCAAAATGCCCCTCAAATTTCAGAGGAAGATATTAAACTCGCTATTTTTGACAGGTTTTATGGGATTGACTTATCATCAAAGGTCAGACAAAAGGTTATTGAAAAGATAAAAAGATGAGAAATGATTTTGAAAA
>JACRNI010000088.1 GCA_016234925.1 Deltaproteobacteria bacterium
GGTATTTATAACCTGTTTCAGCGTATACATATCAGCCGCTGCAGACTTTGATATTATTGGAAATATGGCGTTAAAATATAAAGTTAAACCTGTAACCATAAGTATTATGGGTCTGAATGCGGCATTGAATATGCCTGCCTCATGCTCACCCTTTAACAAAAAAAGCATGGTTGAGCCAAAATAATATATAACCCAGCCCGCCAATATTGAAAAACCTATGGGCAGAGAATCTTTTAAAAGGCTTTTATAGGCAGTTAAATCTTTGTTAAAATGCGGCAGACCAATATTCCTTATATAAAATATTAAGAGAACAATGGAAGAGGCTAACCATGATAAGGAATATATAATTGATACAGTGATTACCTGTTCCTGATTAGATATTAGAAAAACTATGCCAAGCGCAAAAATGAGCGCCCTTGTTATTGAACCAATTGCGACAAACTGCATCTTTTCCAACCCCTGAAAAACCCAGTCCAGAAAACACGCAGCAGAAAAAAGAGAGATGCCGTAGATAATAGTTACATATTTTGTAATTAAAGGTTTTCTTAAAATAAAAACAAACATTATCAACAAAACAAAACTAAGCAGCGCAAGTAAAAGCCTTATCGAGACTATCCTGTCGGTAAAATATATTGTCTTTTCCTTTGCCTTTGCAATCTCTCTAATGCCAATATAGTCAAGACCCAAACTTGTAATGCCTAAAAAAAACATCAAAACCCCTTCTGCAAAACTTATAACACCAAAGTTATGGGGGCCTAAAACCCTGGCAAGATAAGCCATTGTGATAAATAGAATTACACCGCTTGCACCTTGGCCTATGAAAAGGAAAGAAAGATTTCTTGCTATTGCTGCGATATTAGATTTATCCAATGGTGTCAACCTCAACTAAATCGTAATCTATAAATTTTAAGATATTTGGTACATCCTGCCAATTTTTTAACTATAGGTGCTTGGCATGATATTGAAGAGTATCCAATGATATCTGCCTTAAACTCTTTTACTCTAGATAAAAATCGGTCATTATCAGGTATATCTTCAATAACTAACAAATTTGTCTCATGCCCTACTCGTTTTAATGAGGCAGATAAACAGGATATACCCCTATGAAATCTACCCTTGTTTGCATATGTAACATCTGGATATATAAATAAGAATTTCATAATCTAATTACTTTAATGAAGGGAATATCTATAGTAGCAGGTATTGCAAGGGCTAGGTATACCCTTGCATGTCTTTATTGCCTTTCGTATTTGAATAGCCTTTTCACTGTTCCATATCTTATGGATGTCTTGGTGATAGAGGTTCCCTATGACATTATTTTTCATAAAATATTTGCACTGGACTATCCTGCCATTTTCTGCATGAAAATAAAAATAGCGGTCTGTTCTGAAATACGGACAGGGGCATACATCACCATTTTCAAATACTGCCATGCAACTCCATGCACTATTGCATGTATTGTTGTAAATATCTTTTATTTCAATCTCTGGCAGTCTTATTTTGATATTGTAATCCTTTGCCTTTTTTATCACCTCATCATAGACCTTTTTCCTTTTTACAACATCCACAAGATAAGGGCTTTTATCTACATCTTTTTCTTCATGAACTATGAGGGCAGTAAAAACGATGTAATCTGCCTCAAGTTTTCTGGCAAAATCCAGATAGTCGGGCATATCTTCATAATTATCAGACCTCTGAACATAATTAAGCCCGAGTTTAAAACCTTTTTTATTAAATCTTTTTCTGTATTCGTTTAATCTTTTTATATTACTGACAACAACATCAAATTTAGCACCCTGCTTAAATCTCTCGTATTTCTCAGGTATATGAGAATCTATGGAAACAAGTATTGTATTGACATCTTCTTTAAATGTCCTTTGAATAATCTCATCGTCCCAAGCAAAGGCATTTGAAAAATAGCCTGTCTTTAATTTATATTCCTTGGCAACCCTGTGTATATCCCAGAATGCAGGATTTAAAAATGGTTCACCTAAACCTCCGACAAAATATATACTATAAACGTAAGGAAGAATCGGGCGGAGTTTTTCAATGTTATGAAGGCTTACCTGCCCCTTTGGCATTATGTCCTGATGTTTAAATAATTCCCTTTCGCACGTTGGGCATTTAAGATTACAGACAGTAGAAACCTCCATCATCAATGTCAAAGGGTAATAGCGCGGCTTAATAGGATTAAATGGCCTTTCAATAAGATACTTGGCAATATTCACCATCTTCTTTGGACTTGTTATAAGCCCATGGACAGAACCGCTTATATCCTCCAGCCCCCAGAGTGTCTTTAATTTGCTTATATAACCCATCCTTATATCCATCCCCTTAATCTGTAAATCCCGATGCCGACATGAATTGCGCGATACATATGTGTATCGGAGGTAACAAGAAGAGCGGTTTTAAAATTATTCTCCTTCATCATAGAAATTGCCTTTTTTATATTCTCAAAAGTATGCGTTGTGGCAGTGTCAATCAAAATATCTTCCTTTTTTACCCCAAGTTTTATAGCAGCGTTCTTCATTGCAATAGAATCAACCACATCGACCTTAAAATCATCTGTTGATTCCGTAAATGCATCTGCAAGTTTTTTTGAGCCATTAAGGATGGAACTTCCTATTATCATCATCTTAGGCGCATAGCCCATTCTATAAAGCGCAACCGCCTGCAGCATCCGCTCTTTTGAAAAACTGCTAAGCGTTCCATCAGGATATATCCCGCCTGCCAGAACAACTATTACATCCGCCTTTTCATATTTAGGCTCAATTTCCAAAAAACCTGCCATAATATTGGCAATGGGTGTAAATATAATAACCATTACAAAAACTGTGAATAACACACAAAAGCATATAAATATCTTTTTAATCTTTTCTAGCATATTGGATAGTAATCTTTTTCAGCCATCCACCTTCACTTATATTGCATACCTTTTTTTTATCGATACCAATATCTTTCAATCGCTGCTGAATCTTATCTCCTCTATTAAATGATGTGATGATTGTTATCTCATGATTTAATCCCTTAATATCTCCCAAAGATATAATCTCTTCGCCAAAAAACCTTTTGCCAATATTCTCATCATCTGCGACTGCAACAAGTTTCATGTCAACCTCCTGCAGCGACAGATATGCAATTTCTGTTACTTCGTCCAAACCGCAGAAAACAACCCTTTTAACGCCGTTATTACAGAGATGATTAAAAAGATATTGAAAATCCCTTCTTGCAACACGATAGAGATTGGTAAAATTATAAAGATGCAGATAGGTTAAACGGGTTCTTTCAGAGATGCCCTTTGGTGTAAGAAAATATTTATATCTATTCTTGGGAATTGTAGATACTGTAATATAACCTTTTGATATAAGATTTTTTAGATAGGAGTTTACAAGACCGAGCGCTAATCCAAATTTTTTGCTCAAATCCCGCTGGGTTACAGGATTGTTATTTGAGAGTTCTTCTAATAGGAGAAATTCGCGATAGCCATCTATGGAATTGATATTGGCTGAGTTCTTTATATTGTTCACAATATGAACAATATAACATATTTAATATTTGAGTCAAGAAAATTGTTCATAAAATGAACGGCACTTCACCCGATAAATCGGGCAACTATACATAGCGTCAGAACAAAGCAGACCGAGGCGCGACGAAAGCGAGGAGTGAGGCGTATTTTAAGCATACGCCGCAACGACGAGCCGAGGAGCAACAAAGGTATGTGAAGTTATGACGCTATGTATGCATTACACGGCCATACTGGTCATCTATCCTCTCTATATCATCCTCTCCGAGATATTCACCATTTTGAACCTCAATAATCTGCAAAGGCACCTTGCCTAGATTTTCAAGCCTGTGTCTTGTTGATATGGGAATGTATGTAGATTCATTTGGATGGACATCATAGACCTCTCTATCTCTGGTAACATGGGCTATCCCGGAGACAACAACCCAGTGTTCACTCCTGTAACGATGCAGTTGAAGGCTCAAACGTCCCCCCGGTTTTATAAACAGCCTTTTTA
Source organism: Deltaproteobacteria bacterium (assembly GCA_016234925.1). Taxonomy (GTDB): domain Bacteria; phylum Desulfobacterota; class GWC2-55-46; order UBA9637; family GWC2-42-11; genus JACRNI01. Next base: position 4,020 of record JACRNI010000088.1, read on the forward strand.
TCTTATACCTTTCACCTTCCTCAAGCACAGTATATGAACCCCATGGTCTTTCAACAGTCCTGTGTATTATATGTTCGTCTCTGCCATGTTTTTTTAGTTCGTCAACAATTTTCTTAACATCCTGCGCCTTATCTTTTGGGCAAACAAGCGTAGCATCAGGCGTGTCAACAACAACTGTATCTTTTAAACCAATAGTAGCAATCAACCTTCCACTGCCAAAGACAATTGAATCTTTGCTTCCAATATCAACAACATTGCCCCTGATTATATTGCCATTTACATCTTTAGATAGCACCTCATCAAGTGCTGCCCATGAACCAACATCGCTCCAGCCAATATCAGCAGGTACAACCATTACATTGTTACTCTTCTCAAGCACACCATAATCAATAGAAATGCTCTCAAGTTTTGAATATACATCTCCTATAGTCTTTTTTTCTCTTTCTGTGCCAATCGCATTTTCTATCTTTAAAAACCCTTTGTAAAGTGCAGGCATATATTTTTTAATCTCAGAGATTATTGAGGATGCCTTCCACACAAATATGCCGCTGTTCCAAAGATAATTGCCGCTATCAAAATATTTTCTTGCAGTTCTGGCATCGGGCTTTTCAGTAAATCTTTCAACCTTTAAATATCCATAACTTTTGACTTTTGACTTCGGGGCACCCAAACAAAGTTTGGGTCGTTTGACTTTTATATACCCATACCCTGTCTCTGGTCTTGAAGGTTTTATACCAAGCGTAACAAGATAGCCATCTTCTGCACATTCTGCTGCCTTTTCCAAAGTTTTAATAAATGCCTTTTCATTGTCAATGCTGTGGTCAGAAGGAAGCACAATCATTATTGAATTTGGATTTACTCTTTTAAGATAAACTCCTGCAAGACCTATTGCCGCAGCAGTATTCCTGCCACAAGACTCTGCAATTATCGTAAATCCTTTGCCGCCTTTCCTGAACCCTTCAAGATGAATCTTTAAATCAAATGCCAGATTTTCACTTGTTACAATAGAGATATTTTCATTTGGCACATAGCCGTGCAGTCTTTTTATGGTCTGCCTTATCATTGTATCTTCGCCAGATATCTTGAGCATCTGTTTTGGAGAAGATTCCCTGCTTAATGGCCAGAACCTTGTGCCTGCGCCGCCTGCCATAATCACAGCATAGATATTTTTGTTCTTGGATTTCATACGGATTTTTTTACCTTACTTTGTAGGGGCTTGATTTATCAAGCCCGTTATTGCGGGTCGGATAAATCCGACCCCTACCTTATTTGAGTTTTTATTTTCCTTATACCACTCTATTGTTTTTTTAAGCCCTTCTCTAAAATCTATCTTCGCCTTGAATCCAAACTCCTTTTCAGCCCTTGATACATCAAGACACCGCCTTGGCTGTCCATCAGGCTTTGCCGTATCCCATGTTATTCTGCCTTTAAAACCGCTTAATTCAGCAATAAGTTCAACCAATTCTTTTATCTTTATTTCTTTGCCAACACCGAGGTTCACAGGCTCTGGTTTATTGTATCTCTCTGCTGCTAGAAGTATCCCCTCTGCGCAGTCTTCAACATATAAAAATTCCCTTGAGGCATTTCCAGTTCCCCATATAACAACCTCATCTCTATTTTCATCAATCGCATCAACCATTTTTTTAATTAGCGCCGGTATAACATGAGAACTCTTCGGGTCAAAGTTATCCCTCGGTCCATACAGATTGACCGGAATTATATGTATTGCGTTGAATCCATACTGCTGCCTGTAGGATTGAGCCTGCACAAGGAGCATCTTCTTTGCAATACCATAAGGCGCATTTGTTTCTTCAGGATAGCCGTTCCAGATGTCATCCTCTTTAAACGGAACAGTTGTAAATTTCGGATAACTGCAAACAGTGCCGAGACACACAAATTTTTCAACACCCTCCTGCCTTGCAGCCTCCATCATTTGAATACCCATTATTGCATTATCGTAAAAAAGAATAGCAGGATTTTCTCTGTTAAAACCAATGCCGCCGACCTTTGCTGCAAGGTGGATTACAATATCAATATCTTTAACAACATTCCGGCAGTTCTCAAACTTGCGCAAATCTATTTCACTGCTTCTTGGTATAATAATATTTTCCTCTGGCACACCTTTAGCAGCAAGTTTTTCAACAACAAAAGAACCAAGAAAGCCAGCGCCGCCAGTAACCAATATCTTTTTGTTATCCCAGAATGACATCAGTCTTTTTTCCACCACCTGTTTGGAAATTTTTTATTTAATATCTTATCACCTCCACCAATCGGTTTAAGTCCAATTGCCCTCATATCAGCATCAACCATAATCTTGACCAAATCATTGAATGTAACCTTTGTCTCCCATTTCAACATCCTTTTTGCCTTTTTTGGATTTGCAGTCAATACATCAACCTCTGTTGGTCTAAAATATTTCTTATCAATCTTTACATGCCTTTTCCAATCAAGACCCGCATAATTAAATACCTCTTCAACAAATTCCTTTACAGAATGTGTTTCTCCTGTGCCAAACACATAATCATCGGGTTTATCATGCTGGAGTATCTTCCACATGCCTTCAACATATTCAGGCGCAAACCCCCAATCCCTTTTTGCATCAAGGTTTCCGAGATATAAAACCTTTTGTCTTCCAGCAATAATATTTGCAAGCGCCCTTGTTATCTTCCTTGTAACAAATGTCTCGCCCCTTCTCGGTGATTCGTGATTAAAGAGTATGCCATTGCATGCGAAAAGATTATAACCCTCTCTGTAATTGACGGTCATCCAATAGGCATACACCTTTGCAGCAGCATACGGACTTCTTGGATAAAACTGTGTCTTTTCACTTTGCGGAGGTTTTGCAGAACCAAACATCTCTGATGAAGATGCCTGATAAAATCTTGTCTTTATGCCGCTTCTTTTAACTGCCTCAAGGATTCTCGTTGTGCCAATACCCGTAACCTCGCCTGTATATTCAGGTATGTCAAAGCTCACCCTCACATGACTCTGCGCGCCAAGATGATATATTTCATCAGGTTCAACATTATATATGAGATTGGTTAATTGTCCTGCATCTGTCAAATCTCCGTAATGCAAAAATAATTTTGCCTTTGGATCATGCGGGTCAATATAGATATGGTCTATGCGGGATGTATTAAATGTGGATGCCCTTCTTATAATTCCATGAACCTCATAGCCCTTTGATAATAATAATTCCGTCAGATACGAGCCATCCTGTCCTGTAACACCTGTAATAATTGCCTTTTTAGACATCTGCCCTCCTTATAGGTTCATAATGACTTCATAATACTTATTTACAGCAATACCTCTATCATAAAACCTCATAAATGTATCCCTTGCATTTTTTCCCATTTTTTTTTGCATATCAGTATTTACATATAATTCCATTATTTTTTTATCAAGGTCATAACCGTACTCAACAAAACCGCATTTATTCTCCTCTATTACATTAGCCGCTTCACTTCCTCTAGCACATATTCCTATAACAGGTTTCCCCACTGCCAAACAACCATAAAGTTTGCTTGGGACAACCTTTCCCTCTGCAGATTTTTTTACAGAAACAAGAGAAACATCGCAGGCATTAAGGCTGTATAAAAGTTCTTCCCTTGGCTGATACGGCAGAAATATTATATTTGTCAAATCTTTCTGCCTCACAAAATTCTCAAGCCCTTTTTTTTCAGTCCCACCGCCTATAAAAAGAAAGATAATATCTTTTTTATCCTTTAACCTTTCCATAGCAGCCTTTATTGGTTCAAACTCATGTACAATTGTCATATTCCCTGAGTATAAAATAATAAATTTCCTTTCCAGATTGTGTTTTTTTATAAATGGATTTTTGTCTTTATCAAGTGGATATATCTCTTTTCCATCTGCCCAGTTATGTATAACCTCAATCTTTTTTTCATCAACATTATTTTTAATAAGTTCCTTTTTCATGGCATCGCCTAAAACAATAATAATATCCGCTTTTTTGTAAATCCATTTTGATATACCTTGTAATATTTTTAAAACAAAACTATTTTTTATCAGCCCAATATCCCTAACAACATCAGGATATAAATCCTGAACGCAAAAGATAAACTTCGAACCCTTTATAAATTTTAATAAAACCCCTGCAATTGCTATGTAGGGCGGGGTTGAGAGCGCCATAACAATATCGTGTTTTGGCAAAAATATAACCCTAATTACTGCTGACAGATAAAATGTAAGCCAGTTTGGAATGCGGTAGATTAAATATTTTGTAGAGAATCTTGTATTAAAAACCCTTACAATATCTATGCCCTTGTATTTCTCTTTTTTTGGAACACTATGGTATACCCCTTCAATATTATAACTCGGCAGACCTGTAAGCACAGTTACATCAATCCCTTTTTTTACAAGGTCTTCTGCAAGGTCTGTCATCAACTGTCCTGTCGGCGCTATTTCAGGATAGAAGTGCTGGTTGATTATCAGAAGTTTCATTGTTTTGTAACTCCATGTCTTGCCCATCCAAGTTCAAACACATGGTATGTTGAACCCACAGGCAAAAATATCAAACCTTTGTATAAAAATAATAATATTAAAAATGCAATTATTGTAAGTTTTGCAGCATCATTTCGTTTCCATGCCCAGAATAATCTTAAATGGATAATGGTCGCATATGTCAGCCATGTAATAACAGCGACGATATTTACTGGGTCCCACATCCACCATCTGCCGAATATCCTAAATGAATAATAAAAACCAAGCGCAATATTTATAGTGAAAAATAAAAAACCAATAACAGTAAAGCGGAAGAGATGCTCATCTAGAATCTCTATTGATGTTAAATTATTTTTTTTACAAAACAGAATAAAAACAGAAATCGCAAAAGAGATTGCTATGGGCGCAAATGTGATATAGCCTGCGTAAGCGTGCAGTTCAACCCATATGCCTCTTTCAGAGATTGTCGGCGGGATATGCGCTGTTCTGGTAAAAACGCCCTGCAAAAGTAAGATAATTGCTGTGGGTAAAATAATCAAACCAAGTTTTTTAATGCCTTCATACCTTCTTGCTGTGAAAAAGAACAAAAGCATTGCAAGAAATGTATCTGCCTGCGCTGATTCGAATACGCCAAACACTAAAGGCGGTGAATAACCAATTGAATGCCACCTCACAATAATTGATATTGCCTGCGAAATCAGACCTATTATTAAAATTCTATTGTATAAACCTGCAAACCTGCTTAACAGCAAACAGGCAAATGCA
>JACRNI010000075.1 GCA_016234925.1 Deltaproteobacteria bacterium
AAATGTCTTTCCGCACGATGGACAAACTTCAGTTTTTTTCTTAAATATGGTCTTAACCTCGTTATTAAATATCCGGTTAATATCTATAGCCCCTTGTTTATCAATTACATCCTCTGGACATAGTTCTTTGCACTCGTAACAACCCATACAAAGCGCCATATTAAAATCTATTCTTACCTCTCCATATTCTTCAACCCTTGTCAATGCGCCTGTTGGGCAGAATAGATTGCAGTCATGGCACAATGTGCAGTTTTCACCTATCACCAACTGATTAACTGGAAAACTTCCATGCTCAATCTTTGCTGTCTGAAGGTTATTGCCAACTTTATTGAATGTCTCAAGAAGTATAGACCTTCTGTCAGGAATGTTTTCTGTCTTCTTATCACCACCTTTATTTTCATTGTCTCCAATAATCCTTTCAACTGCCTTTTCCTTGAAAAAATAAAGGAGTTCCCTCCTTGAATATTCAGGCACAGGGGTTATGGTCTTTATATTTTGCTTTTTACCCTTTTTACTGCAATCTGCAGCCTGTGGTCTATGGTCTGTTTTTATGCAATCTTCATAGCCTGCTGCCTTCAAAAGATTATTGGCATACGATATGCTTTGCTCAATTACCATCTTTCCGTACTTGAATGAACAGTCATTGCAGCCCATAGTATCAATGTAGATATTTTTTGCGCCTGATAGAACTATTGACGCGAGATGGGATTCTTTTAAAATTGCAAGACAGGGGAGATTTATAGATAGTCGTGAGTCGTGAGTCGCGAGTCGTGAGTCTTTTTGGGAACCAAGGGAACAACCAAAAACTACATCTTTATCATCTGCTGTAATGCACGTTTCTATCTTTTGCAAGAGTTCCCTGTCAGAAAGATTATCCATAACCAATGCGCTGGTAGGACAGACATTTGTGCAGATTCCGCAGCCAATGCAAATATCATTATCTATAGTGATAGCATCTTCATTAAAACTTATACATCCTTCAACAGGGCAGACATCTGCGCAAAGTCTGCATTTAGCATTTTTATGAAGCCATGGCTGGCATCTTGTATGTATTACCTTTATCATAAGGTAATCCTTTTTGTGTTTATACAGAGCGTCATAACTGCGCATACCTGCGTTACTCCTCGGCTCGTCGCTGCGGCGTATGCTGAAAATACGCCTCACTCCTCGCCTTCGTCGCGCCTTGATCTGCTTTGTTCTGACGCTCTGTATGCTGTTCTACTTATGACGCTGTGTATATTAAACCAATGCCTTTTCTTTGAAAAACTCTTCCTTTTCTATTTCCAAAAAACTCCGAGTCAACCTTGCGACTCCCTTATAAAATTGGTGGAACGCACATTTATCCATATCATTTAAAAAATCAAAGACCCATTTGTCTAAATGCTCGCCAAAAAACTCTTTTTGCAGATTAGCCCATTCCAATGCAGTCTTTTCATCTCCCCGATTAAGACCTTCGGGGACATGTTTATTTTCCCATGCGCTGGCTTCCTTATCTGCAAGATAGCCCATAAATTCAAGTTCCATGCCAAGATGGTCTGAAAATGTCTTGCAGTCTTCCTTAACAACCAGTCCGCATCTTTTGTAAAATTCTCTAGTCTTCCATTCAGGCTCCTGACAGAGCATGCCTTTAAGCCTGACAGATTCATAGGGCGGTATGCCGCCCGGGACAATAAACAGCGCTGCATATTCTTCTGCAAGTTCATCAATGAGTTTATCCTCTGGCTTACTATTTAATACCTTTCCAAAATCAACACCCAATTCATTTAAAGAGTCAATTACACCTTGACTCTTTAACCTTTTCAAAAATTCTAAATCCATTTCCTTTAAATAAAATCTTGATAAGAGGCGGTATACGCTGCCTCTACCTTTTGCAACTAATGGCAAATCTATTTCAATATCATTTAACATAAGTTTTATAATTATAGCCTGCTTTTCCCATTTGTCAAATTTTGCAGCCTGACTTTATTAACACCTGCACCTTGCTTTGCCTTTATTGCTTTTTATCTTAGAGATAATCAAGTATTTATCAATGGTTATGCCAGATAATTTGGCAGCCTTTTTCATTTTCAGGAGTCTCTCGCTGTCAACCTTTAATTCTCTTACCTCCATCCGCAGTTCTTTAAGACATCGTAGCATAGGTATATAAGATTTGTTTTTTGACAATGAATAATAAACCCAAAGCCCTTTTCTCCTGTCATGAACAAGCCCTGCGTTTTTAAGATATGTGAGGTGCCTCGATACCTTTGACTGCCCCATATGAAGTATATCCATAATATGACAGACGCAGAGTTCCCCATCATGAAGGAGATTCAATATCCGAAGCCTTGTTTCATCAGAAAGCGCCTTGTATATCTTTACAATATCTTTCATATATCTGTTTATGCGGATATATAGATGATTTTTGCAAACTTGTCAAGGCAATTTTATAATTGTTACATTTTTATACTTGTTGCGGAAGTAATGAGGAGTTGAAAGGGCTTGAAAAATATGATAAGGGTTCAAACATAAAATAATGTTTGAACCCTTATGTCAGTCAATTTCTTGGACGGGCATTTTTTAGCGTGAACTATTTATACTTCTCCCCTGCATATTTATCCAGTCCTTCTTTCGTCGGCTTCATGCCCTTTTCGCCCTTTTTCCAGTTTGCAGGGCAGACCTCGCCATACTTTTCATTAAACTGAATTGCATCAATCACGCGGATTGCCTCATCAACATTTCTGCCTAGAGGAAGGTCATTTATTGTGATGTGCCGCAATATCCCTTCCTTATCAATTATAAAAAGCCCTCTGAGTGCAATGCCGGGCTTTTCCAATAAGACGCCGTAGTTCCTGCTGATAGACTTGTCAAGGTCAGAAACCAATGGGTATTCTATTGCACCAATCCCGCCATTATTTCTTGACACATCTCTCCATGCAAGATGTGAAAAATGGCTGTCAACAGATACGGCTATAATCTCGGCATTCCTTTCTTTAAATGCCTTTACACTGTCGCTGAATGCAATAATCTCTGTTGGGCAGACAAATGTAAAATCAAGGGGATAAAAAAATAAAACAACATATTTGCCCTTGTAATCAGAAAGGCTTAAATTTTTGAAACTGCCGTCAGGCATTACTGTCTGCGCTGTAAAATCCGGCGCTGGTTTTTGGATTGCTGCATTGCACATAAAAATACCTCCTTTATTTTGAAATTAAAAAACACCCTTGCTGTTTAAAAACTGCGTATACTGCTTGTCTGATTTCATAATATGGTTTGAAAGCCAGTTTTTCAGGAATTTCATAATTTCAATGCTAACCACAGCCTTTCCTGCATCAAACTGATTTTTAAATTCTTCAACCTCTTTTGTCAATTTGTCATGTTCTAGTTTGTTCTTCGAAAAGTCAGGGTATCCATTAACTTGCATTATCCTTTCCTCATCAGCAAAATGTGTTTTAGTGTATCCAATCAAATCCGATAGTATTTTGCCTAAAATTGCATTTCCTTTACCTACAGACATAGCATCGTGCAATTCATTGATAAGGTCAACCAATCTTTTGTGCTGGCTGTCAATTTCCTTTATATTCACGCTTAAATCATTGCTCCATGTTATTATCGGCATTTTGATTTACCCCCTTCGATAGATTTTTCAAATACATCCTTTGCCCCGCATTTTTCACACTTTTTTGGCTTGCACCTTCCTTCCTTTGTAAAACCGCATTTTTTGCATTTCCATGCAGCCATAAAAACACCTCCTTGAATTTGTAGGGGCGGCATTTATGACGCCCGTATATGCGGGTTTGATGAATCAAACCCCTACATTTACTTTCTCACTTCCATTCCAGCAGGCTGTCTTGTCGCCTGCGACACAACAAGTTCTGTCCTCGCTGTGATTTTATGCCATACATTTTTTGGCGCAAGAACAGTTACGCCTGCCTTAAGTTCAAGGCATTCCTCTTTGCCGTCATCAAGACAAAAAGTTCCTTCGCCCTCATGCACAAAGAATATCTGGTCGCCTTCCGGATGTCTGTGGTACGCAAGAACCTGATTCGGCTTGAAATAATAGGTGTCTGCCACAATCTGCTCTGTCTTGATATGCGTTACCTTGTTCACCCCCTCTTCTTTGAATTCCTTTTTTTGAATCACATTTGCGCTGTTCATTTTAATCCCTCCTATAAAAGATATTTAAGACCAATTCTATCTTGTTTTTGAAATTTGTCAAGAGATTTTTTATCATCAAAGACATTTCCTGCTTCAATATGAGCAAATGTTCTTTATCTTTGCCTGACTTTTATAATATACTTAGGAGAAATATGGCAAAACAAATATTCTCAAATAATCTGCGCTATTTTATTATTTTGATAATAGGTTCTCTTTTTGCAATCACAACATTTGAAAGAAATGCTGTTTGGCATGGCACATTAACGCTCTGGAGAGATGCTGTAAAAAAATCCCCTGAAAAGGCAAGGCCCCATAACAATCTCGGCGGGGCATATAAAGAAAATAACTTATTGGATGAGGCATTAAAGGAATTTAAAACCGCCATTGATTTGAACCCTGCATTTATTGAGGCGTATAATAACGCAGGCGTTATATACCTTGAAAAAGGGCTGATAGACGAAGCAATAGAGGGATTTTTAAATATTATCAAGGCAGCGCCAAATTTTTTCCCGACACATTATAATCTTGGGGTTGCACATGATAAAAAGGGGCTGCTGGATAAAGCGCTGGAGGCATATAAAGATGCCCTGAAAATAAAGCCCGACTATCCTGAGGCCATGAATAATATTGGAATTTTATATCAGAAGATGGGACTGAACGATGAGGCAATATCACAGTTTCAAAAGGCTCTACTGCTCAATCCATCCTATGCAGAGGCGCATAATAACCTTGGGATTGCATATCACAAAAGGGGTCTTATAGATGCGGCATTAAATGAATTTCAAGCAGCAATTGAATTAAAACCCAATTATATCGATGCGCGCTATAATCTCGGGCTTATATATTATGAAAAGGGGTTGCTGGATGAGGCTGTTGAAGAATACAAGATTGTTCTTGCTTTAAAACCTGACTATATTGACGCACATAATAATCTCGGAACCTTTTACCATAAAAAAGGCATGGAAGATGAGGCTATAAAGGAATATCAAATATCGCTGGAATTAAAACCCAATCAAGAAGAGGCGCATTACAGCCTTGCCAATGTCTATGTTGCACAAGGGAAGTTTGATGATGCTATAAAGGCATACCTGAAGGCATTGGAGATAACTCCTAAACGTATAATTTCCCATTATGGAATTGCGTTTGCGTATGAACATATTGGGAAAAATGAGGATGCAATAAAACACTATAAGAAATTCATAAATCTTGCGCCTATAGAATTAAAGCCGTATATTGAGATTTCAAAAAAAAGGCTTGATGATATTACAAACCCTAAAAAACTTGACACAGGATTTTAAAACTGATAAGAAAAAGAAGTTTTGATATAGGTCTGCAGATAAAATGCAGCCTTTTTTATTTTTATGGCTTTAACATTCAAACACGGCATACATCCGGATTATTATAAAGAACTGACTGCTGCTAAAAAGATTGAAAAGGCATTGCTTCCTAAAAAGGTTGCAATACCATTGCAGCAGCATCTTGGCGCACCCTGCCAGCCCCTTGTTAAAAAGGGCGACGCCGTTTTAGAGGGCCAGAAAATAGGCGAGGCAAACACCTTTGTAACATCTCCTGTCCATTCAACAATCAATGGAAAAGTTAAAGAAATAGAAAAGCACCCCCATCCAGTCGGCGGCAAGGTCATGTCCATTATCATAGAAGGCGACGGAACTCAGAAGGAATGGGGAAACGGCTCAATCGGTCTTGATATTGAAAAAATCACAATAGAAGAAATAAGGGCAAAAATCAAAGACGCTGGCATTGTCGGTCTTGGAGGCGCTGCATTCCCGACCGTTGTAAAACTTACCCCTCCAAAAGACAAAAAGATAGATGCAGTAATTTTGAATGGCTGCGAATGCGAACCTTATTTAACATCTGACCACAGGCTCATGCTTGAAGAGCCAGAGAAAATCCTCTGGGGCATGAAGGCGATAATGAAGGTTTTGAATGTTAATGACGGCTATATCGGGATTGAGAAGAATAAGCCTGATGCAATAGATGCTCTGGAAAATGCAAAAAAATCTATTATCCCAAATTTAAAGATTATCGCGCTTGAGACAAAATATCCGCAGGGCGCTGAAAAGATGCTGATAAAGGCGATACTGAATAGAAAAGTCCCTGTTGGCAAACTTCCGATGGATGTTGGCGTTGTTGTCCAAAATGTGGGCACTGCAAAGGCAGTATATGATGCTATAAAATATGATAAACCCTTGATTGAAAGGGTTGTTACAATAAGCGGCAACGGTATAAACGAGCAAAAAAATCTTATGGTAAGGATTGGCACATCATTTGATGATGTATTAAATCAATGCGGCGGTATGAAAAAAGACAGCGAGAAGTTGGTGATTATGGGCGGGCCAATGATGGGCATTGCGCAGACAAACCTTGAAGCGCCTGTTATAAAAGGCACATCAGGCATAACAGTTCTTGCAGGAGACGCAATAAGGCCAAGCGATTACAAACAGTGCATAAAGTGCGGCGGATGTGTTGAGGCATGTCCTGTTAATCTGATGCCATATAGATTGACCGATTATGCAAGATTTAATAGGCCCGATGAATTTAAGGCATGGGGCGGGCTTTCCTGCATAGAATGCGGGTGCTGTTCATTTGAATGCCCTTCAAATAGACCTTTGGTTCAGTGGTTAAGGGTAGGGAAATTGAGGGTAAGAGAGGCTGAAAAGGGAAGCAGCAAATAGAAAAACAATTTCTAAATCCTAATTCCTAATAAAATGTCAAATGTCAAAAATAAAGGCATTGGAAATTTAGTCATTGGATATTTTATTAGAAATTAGACATTAGGATTTCGGATTTTGGTTTAAAACTATGGACGAAAAAATTCAAAATAAACCTCAAGAGAAATCTAAAGAGACCACACAACCGACTATTGACAGGCTTGTTGTGTCTTCATCCCCGCACTTTTCAACAGGAGACAGTGTGCCTAAGATTATGCATGCAGTCATACTTGCCCTTCTGCCTGCATCTGCCGCAAGCATATATTTCTTTGGCTTGAATGCGCTTTTGCTGGGTCTTACATGCGTAATCGCATGCATGCTTACTGAATATGCTATCCAAAAAATCAGGCGCAAACCAATAACAGTATGGGATGGCAGCGCAATAATCACAGGCATACTTTTGGCGCTCACGCTTCCCCCTGCATTTCCTTTATATGCAGCGGCATTAGGCAGCATAGTTGCAATTGGTCTCGGCAAACAAATCTTCGGGGGACTTGGTTACAACATATTTAATCCCGCGCTTTTGGGCAGGGCATTTCTTCAGGCAACATATCCTGTTATGATAACAACATGGAGCGAACCATTAACAAAGGCTGCAAAGCATGGTATTGATGCGGTCTCTGCTGCGACACCGCTTGCCTTAATGAAGTTTGTTGAACCGAAGGTGATGACTCCCCATCTTGATTTGTTTTTTGGTAATGTTGCCGGCTCTATCGGCGAGACATCTGCATTTGCTATCATACTCGGCGGACTTTATTTAAGATACAAAGGTTACATAAACTGGAAGATGCCTCTGGGTTATCTTGGTTCAATTGCATTCTTTGGCTGGCTGTTCTATCTTGCAAATCCCCAAAAATATCCAGACCCTTTATTTCATATACTAGCAGGCGGCGCAATGCTTGGCGCATGGTTTATGGTAACTGACATGGTTACATCTCCCACAACGTCAGTTGGACAGTGGATATTTGTTGTTGTGGCAGGTTTTCTCGTTGTGATTATAAGGCTTTTAGGCGGACTCCCGGAAGGCGTTATGTATTCAATACTTCTTATGAACGCAATAACACCTTTAATTAACAGGCACACAAAACCAAAGGTCTTTGGTGAAGGGAATCAGTCGTAACTCAAACCTTTAGGTTTGATGTTTTTCAATGCTAAAGCCTTGAGTTACAAGAAAGGGTATAAAAGTTGAACAAAGTAGTAAAAATGCTCCTTGTCCTGTCTATTACCGGCGCTGTATCCGGCGGCATACTTGCGCAGGTCTTTCACTTTGCAGACCCTCTGATTCAGGAGAATAGACAAAAGGAACTCAGAGACGCCATATTTTTGGTTCTGCCAGAGGCAAAGGATTATAAGACTTTGGAAAAAGAGGTAAACAAGGAGAAGATTACAATATACAAGGGGATTGATGGAGAAGGAAAGTCTGTTGGCGTCGCATTTATAGCAGATGGCGGTGGATTTCAGGGCAATATCAGACTTATAGTTGGGCTGAATAATGATTATCTTAAACTTAAAGCCATAAAGGTTCTTGAGCAGAATGAAACACCGGGACTTGACAACAGAATAAAAGAGCCTCAATTTGAAGACCAGTTCAAAAATCTTGAGGTAAAGCCGAAGGTAGAGTATATTAAATACCGCAAGCCTGAAAAACCTAATCAGATACAGGCGATAACAGGCGCAACAATATCATCTGATGCGGTTGTTAAAAATATAAACAATGCAGTTGAAAAGGTATTAAAAAACTTCCCGCAGGAGGAGGTGAAATAAAGATAACAAATCCTAATTTCTAAATCCTAATTCCTAATAAAATGCCAAATGTCAAAAATAAAAACATTGGGAATTTAATCATTGGATATTTCATTAGAAATTAGACATTAGGATTTAGATATTTTTTTAAATAACTATGGCGAACAACAATCAAAGCCTCTGGCATGAATTTAAAAAAGGGTTGTGGGATGAGATACCGCCGTTCAGGCTTGTTTTAGGCACATGCCCGACACTCGCTGTAACAAATTCAGTGATAAACGGCATTGCAATGGGGCTTGCAACCTTATTTGTTTTACTCTGCTCAAACATCAGCGTGTCCGCAATAAGAAAGATTGTGCCGTCAGAGGTGAGGATTGCAGCATATGTTGTTATAATCGCTTTGTATGTTACTGTTGCTGATATGTTTCTTGCCGCAATGTTTCCGCCAATTTCAAAGGCGCTTGGGCCATATGTCCCTTTGATTGTTGTCAACTGCATAATACTTGGAAGGGCAGAGGGATTTGCGCAGAAACACCCTATAGTTCCATCTATTATGGATGCGCTCGGCATAGGCATTGGTTTTATTATGAGCCTTATTGTAATGGGTTCTATAAGGGAATTGCTTGGTTTTGGCAGCATACTAGACATTAAACTTTTGGGCAATTGGTTTGAGCCGTGGATAGTGATGATATTGCCGGCAGGCGCATTCTTTGTATTTGGTTTTCTTGTTGCCTTGACTAATTATCTGTCAAGAAAAAAGGCAACTGAAACGCATGGGCATTAGGTAGCCGCAACCTTCAGGTTGCGTTATTTCGCAGTCTAAAGCCTGCGGCTACCAAATGAGGTAAACATGGACATCATCTTAATTTTCATATCAGCCGCAATTGTAAATAATTTTGTGCTTTCATATTTTCTTGGGATATGCCCATTTTTAGGCGTGTCAAACAAGACAGAAAGCGCATTAAACATGGGGCTTGCGACAACATTTGTTATGACGCTGACTGCTGCTGCAACATGGCCCGTATGGACATATGTCCTTGTAAAATTCAATATACCATTTACGCAGTATGTCGCTTTCATAATTATAATTGCAGCGCTTGTCCAGTTTGTAGAGATGTTTTTAAGGAAATCCAGCCCTGATATTTACAGGGCAATGGGCATTTATCTGCCTCTTATAACAACAAACTGCGCTGTTTTAGGGCTTGCGCTTTTTATGGTCTTGAGAAATTACAATTATGTTCAGAGCATATTCTTTGGTTTTGGCACAGGCGTTGGTTTTACTCTGGCAATGCTTATGATGTCAGGCATAAGAGAAGAACTTGAATTCGCTGATGTGCCTCCTGTTTTTCAGGGAATATCAATAACGCTTATAATAGCAGGCATGATGGCTCTGGCATTTATGGGCTTTGCAGGACTGATAAGGGGATAAATATAGGTTAAAAGGTAAAGAGGTAAAGAGGTAAAGAGGTAAAGAGGTTTTAAACCTCTTTACCTGTTAGCCTTTTCATCTTTTAACCTTTTTGTCTTTTAGCCATTTAAAATTTATGACAGGTGATATAGTTGTAATATCAGTTGCAAGCATGGGCGGCATTGGCGCTGCGCTTTCTTTATTTCTTGCCTATGCTGACAAGAAATTCAAGGTTGAAGAAGACCCTAGGATTGAAGGGGTTCTTCAAATCCTTCCAAACTCAAACTGCGGAGGCTGCGGCCAAGCAGGGTGCAGGATGTTTGCTGAAGCCGTGCTTGTCGGCAAGGTGCCGATTACAGGCTGTGTTGCAGGCGGTCAGGCAGTTGTTGATGGACTTGCAAAATTACTTGGCGTAGAGGCGCAAAAGGCAAATAAGATTGTTGCAGTTGTTCTGTGTCATGGCGGAGAAAAAGAGGCTCTAAAGACAGGAATCTATAAAGGCGAGAAGACCTGTGTTGCTGCTAATTTTACAAGCGGTGAAAAGGCATGTTCATACAGCTGCATTGGATACGGCGACTGCGTAGAGGCTTGCAAATGGGATGCGATGGCAATGAACGACAACGGGCTTCCTGTTGTATTTCATGATGCATGCATCGGCTGTGGCGCATGCGCAAGGGCATGTCCGAGATTTATAATTGAGATGCATCCAATTGAGCATAAACTCTTCAACTACTGCAGAAACAAGGACAAGGGCGCTGTTGCAAGAAAGGTCTGCAAGGTCTCATGTGTTGCATGCACGCTTTGTGTAAAGGACTGCCCGCAAGAAGGCGGTATTGACATGATAGAGAATCTTGCTGTTCTAAATTATGAAAAATGCCTGCAGGATACGGATGCGCCGATAAAGAGATGCCCTACAAAGTGCCTCTTATACGGTGAAGAAGAAAAGATGACAAAGGCTTTTTATTATGCATCGCTCAAAAAACCGGCGGCATGAAAGTAGCCGCAGGCTTTAGTCTGCGTAAGATAACGCAACCTAAAGGTTGCGGCTACCTAAAACCAAACATGAAGACAGCAGATAAAAAAGATATACTGAACAGGTACATCCATGAAAAAAGATTAAAACAAACCCAGCAGCGGGATGACATAGTGGACACCTTCCTTAAAACCCGCTCCCACATCAGCGTTGAAGAACTCCTTCAAGAGGTTAGAAAGAAAAATCCAAAAATCGGTTACGCAACAGTTTACCGCACAATGAAACTTTTAGCAGAATGCGGGCTTGCATTTGAAAGGCAGTTTGGGGATGGGCAGACCAGATATGAACACCTGCCTGCGGAAGATGCGCACCACGACCACCTCATCTGCACAAAATGCGGCAGGATAATGGAGTTTGAAAATAAAAAGATAGAGCAGCTGCAGAAAGATGTCGCAGAACAGATGAACTTCAAGGTTACATTCCACAAACTTGAACTATACGGGCTTTGCAAAGAGTGCAGGTAGAGTTCACGCTGAAAATGCCCATTTGCGGAGCCTGTTCCACTACCCCGCCATCTCATTTACCCTTACAAACACATCTCAAACGCATTTCTGATAAGTTCTATTTTAGTTTCGTTTTCCAAAAGACTTATTCCAACTACATCAAATCTTGCAGGGGTGTTTTTTAGTCTTTTTTCTGCTATGTAATGAGCGGCTATTTTGGATAACTGTCTTTGTTTTCTAAAATCAACAGCCGCCTGAGGCAGGCCATAGGTTAAGGTTTTTCTTGTCTTAACCTCAGCAAATACAATAGTTCCTTTTTCCACTGCTATTATATCAATCTCGCCGTAACAGCATCTGTAGTTTCTTTCAAGTATTTTGAAACCCTGCTTGTTTAAAAATGAGACAGCCTCATCCTCTCCAGCCTTTCCCAAATCAATCCTTGAGTTTGTCATATATATTCCTTATCGCTTCGCTCCATTGGAAAGTGTAAATTGCAAATTGTAAATTTAAAATTCCATCCAATTTTGCATTTTCCAATTTCCAATCTTCATTTTACAATTGCCGAAAGGCTATCTCTTTTACACCCTTAAAACTCTTTCTATGGATTGGCGATGGTTTGTGCATCTTTATAGATTCAAGGTGTTTGGGTGTTCCATAACCTTTATGCTTTTTGAATTCATACTCAGGGAATAAGTGATGATAGCCGTCCATTATCCTGTCTCTCGCAATCTTTGCGATAATGGATGCAGCAGCAATGCTTACGCTTAAAGAATCGCCTTTTATAATTGGTAATTGCTCTGTAGTATGAGGGATTTTGAATGGCCCGTCAATGATGAGAAAGTCAGGAGAGGGTGTTAATCTATTAACAGCGTCTGCCATCGCCTTTTGCGCTGCATTGAGGACATTAAGGCGCTCTATTTCATCTGTCCAGACAATGCCAAGCCCGATGGATACTGCATTTTGGAAAATCTTAAGGGATATATTTTCTCTTTGGACAGCAGTAAGTTTTTTTGAATCCTTTATGCCAAGATTAAGTATGCCGTCGGATTCATTGCAAAGAGAAAATGGAAATATTACAGCAGCGGCAACAACAGGGCCTGCAAGCGGACCGCGTCCCGCCTCATCAACACCTGCAATGGTTTTGAAGCCCTTTTTCAGGGCTTCCTGTTCATAAAAATCTATCTGCAATCTGCAATCTGCAAGTTTCAAGTCTTTCTTGCATCTCGTATCTTGCATCTTGCAGCCGTCTTTATGCCTTTTCCTTTATCCTTGCGGCCTTGCCCCTTAAATTGCGGAGGTAGTAAAGTTTTGCCCTTCTGACCTGGCCATGGCTAACTACCTTTATGCTTTCAAGGCTTGGAGAATGCAGAAAGAATGTCCTTTCAACGCCAACGCCGTAAGAGATTTTTCTTACTGTAAATGTTGACTTTAAGCCGTTACTCCTTTTGCTCATTACAACCCCTTCAAAAGGCTGGACTCTTTCTTTTTCACCCTCTTTTATTTTGACATTGACCTTTAACGTATCCCCAATCCTTATTTCAGGCATGTCTGTGCGGATGTATTCCTTTTCAATATTTTCCAGTATTCCCATAACCCCTCCTATTTTTTAACTTTATAAAATGCTATAAATAGACAACTACTTTTTTAATTCTTTGATTATTATTTTGTCCTCTTCTGAAAGTTCTATTTTTTCCAGAAGGTCGGGCCTTTTTTCAAGTGTCCTTTTTAAAGATTCTCTCCTCCGCCATCTTTCTACTTCCTTATGATTGCCTGAAAGAAGCGCTGACGGCGCCTTCAGACCCATAAACTCTTCGGGTCTTGTATATTGAGGATATTTCAGCAGCCCATGTGAAAATGTGTCCATTTCAACGGATGTCTCTGAACCAAGGACATCAGGTATATATCTTGATACTGCATCAATGATAACAAGCGCCGGCAATTCGCCTCCGCTCAAAACATAATCTCCGATAGAGATTTCATCAGGATTAAGAATATCTATAACCCTCTCATCAATCCCTTCATACCTGCCGCATATTATCATAATATTTTTAAAACCGGCAAGTTCCCTTGCAATCTTCTGCTCAAAAGGTCTGCCCTGCGGTGTGGCAAGAATTATTTTAAGCGATTCTGAAGCCCCTCTTTTTGCTCTTATATCTTCTGCAGCAGCGACTATCGGCTGCGCTGCCATCACCATTCCGCTGCCGCCGCCGTAAGGAGAATCATCAACATTTCTGTGCTTATCTAAAGTATAATCCCTTATATCATGGACATTGACGCTTATAAGCCCTCTTGCAATTGCCCGCTTGAGTATTGTTTGATTGAGCGGAGATTCAAAAAAATCAGGGAAAATGGTTAAGACATCATATCTCATCTTCAGGAATAAGACCTTGCATCAGTCTTACAGTCATCCTCTTTTTTTCCACATCTACGCTTATAACAACATCTTTTATTGCAGGCAAAAGCGCTTCGCCCCTACTGCCCTTACTGCCGCCTTTGACAACATAAACATCATTGCTGCCTGTTGAGAGTATATCATCTATTGTCCCAAGAAAAATATTATCCTCTGTCCAGACCTCCATGCCTAAAAGTTCAAAGTGATAATATTCGCCTTCGGGGAGTTCTGGCAAATGCGACTTGTCAACCAAAACCTCTGAACCAATAAGTTCAAGCGCGCTATTTCTTGTATCGCAGCCCAAAATACTGACCAGCATAACCCCTTTGTGCGGTCTTAAGCCTTTTATTGCGTATTCTTTTTGCTCGCCGTCTTTATTAAGATAAAGCCTCTTCCAAGTTTTTTTTTCACACTCGCCGTAAGGCAGGATCTTTATCTCTCCCTTTATGCCGTGAACACCGACAACCTTGCCGACTTGGACGATGTTAATGGAAGAATTCTGATGTTGCGGCTTTTTACTCAACTATCTCAAGGACTGACCTTTTCTTGAGTTTAGTTGACGCTGCAGTGAGTATTACTCTCATTGCCCTTGCTGTTCTGCCTTCTTTCCCAATTACCTTGCCGAGGTCTTCTTTTGCAACAATCAGTTCAATTACAGATGTGTTTTCACCTGAAATCTCATTTACCCTTACCTTTTCAGGGAAATCTACAAGCGCCTTTGCGATGTATTCAATTAGTTCCTTCACCTTTCCACCTCCATAGTGTAGTATCAGTGTCAGTGATTAGTGTCAGTATTTGCTGACACTGTAAACTGACACTCATTATGCTGTCTGCTGCTTTGCAGATTTTGCCAAGATACCCATGCCTTTAAAGAGATTTCTTACAGTCTCTGTCGGGGCAGCGCCTTTTTTGAGCCATTTTAATGTTACATCTTCGTTCTTAAAGAGATTTCTTACAGTCTCTGTCGGGGCAGCGCCTTTTTTGAGCCATTTTAATGTTACATCTTCGTTCAAATCAACCTTTGCCGGATTTTTATTTGGGTCATATGTGCCGACAACCTCAATAAACTTGCCATCCCTTGGTGAATTCTCATCAGCGACCACTATCCTATAGAACGGTTTCTTTTTTGCCCCTATCCGTGTAAGCCTTATTTTAACAGCCATTTTATTGTACCACCTCCTTTTGTTAATTTTTGCCCAAAAATTAAAGCGTTTATTATAAATTTAATTTTTTAAATTTGCAACCTTAATAATGATTACACAGATTACAATCAGATTACACCGATTAAATCTTTGGAATCGTATTTCAAAATCTGTGTAATCTGTGTTGAAAAATCGGTGTAATCAGTTTCCAGAGGTTTTTGCACTGGAAACAATTTTAAAAAGGCATAAATCCCCTAAAACCCTTCATTGCCTGCCCCATCATTGCCTTTGACCCTGCCTTTGCAAACCTTTTCATCATCTCCCTTGTCTGGAGATACTGCTTTATAAGTTTATTGACATCCTGAACAGTTGTTCCGCTGCCTTTCGCTACCCTTTTTCTGCGGCTTGCATTGAGGATGTCGGGCTTTATCCTCTCCTCTTTTGTCATGGAATCTATTATCGCCTCTATCCTTATTAAGTCCTTTGGGTCAGGATTTATGCCATGCGCCGTCTGCATCTGCTTAAAACCGGGCACCATTGAAAGTATGCTTTCAATTGAACCCATCTTTTTTATCTGGCCCAACTGCTCCTTAAAATCTTCCAAGGTAAAGGAGTTTTTGCGGAATTTTTCTTCTATCTCCTTTGCCTTTTTTTCATCAACCGTCTCTTGCGCCTTTTCAATAAGGCTCAGGACATCGCCCATGCCGAGTATCCTGCCTGCCAGCCTGTCAGGATAAAACGGCTCAATTGCATCAACCTTTTCACCGATACCGACAAACTTGATTGGCTTGCCAGTAACTGCTGTCATGGAAAGCGCGGCGCCGCCCCTTGCATCACCGTCAAGTTTTGTTAAAATAACGCCTGTTATGTCAAGCACTGCATTAAAGCCAGCTGCCGTATTCACAGCATCCTGTCCTGTCATTGCATCCGCAACAAACAGTATTTCTCTTGGCTTTAATATCTCTTTGAGTTGTTTTAACTCGCTCATCAAGGGTTCATCAATATGCAGTCTGCCGGCAGTATCAACAAGCAGCGTATCATAACCCTTTATGCCTGCAATTCGGAGCGCCTCTTTGCAAATCTCTTGGGGGTTTTTAAAGGCATCATCTTCAAATGCGTCAACATTTATTTCTTTAGCCAGTTTTCTTAATTGCAGTATTGCAGCGGGCCTATAAACATCTGCAGGGACAAGGTACGGCGTTCTGCCTTTTGCCTTTAAATATTTTGCGAGTTTTGCAATGGTAGTTGTCTTGCCTGAACCCTGAAGCCCGACAACCATAATCGGCGCAGGCGGCTTTGCGCCTAGATTAAGACCCGCTGCCTCGCCGCCAAGAATGGAAGTGAGTTCATCCTTTACAATCTTTATAAACTGCTGGCCCGGGGTAAGACTTTCCAGCACATCCTTGCCGACCGCCTTTATCTTAACCTTCTCAACAAAGTCCTTTACAACCTTAAAATTTACATCAGCCTCAAGAAGCGCCATCCTGACATCTTTCAATGCCTCCTGAATATTTGCCTCAGACAGCCTTCCATGACCCTTGAGTTTTTTAAATACTAGATTTAATCTATCGCTTAAACTTTCAAACATATTTACCCCGATGAAAGAAATTGATTACACAGATTTTGAAATACGATTACACAGATTTAAAACCACTATATTTGCTTTAATCTGCGTAATCTATCTTTATAATCAGTGTAATCATATCATCCCCGATGCTTTATAGATATAGAAACTTTAAAAATACAAGATACTCCCATATCCTGTCAAGAGAAATTAAAGTTGGATTGTAGACAATAAATTTTCTTGCATTTATATTTTTCTATTGTTATTATAATGAACTTCAAAGTTTGTTCAGGAGGTTTTTTTATGAAAGAAGGTATCCATCCAAAGTATGAATCAACAAAGATTGAGTGTGCCTGCGGCTTTGTTGTAGAGAGCCGTTCTACAAAAAAGGATATAAAGGTAGAAATCTGCTCAAACTGCCATCCATTTTTTACAGGCAAGCAAAAACTTATTGATACTGCCGGCAGGGTTGAGAAGTTCAAGAGAAAATACGCTAAAAAGTCTGCTGAAAAAACTGCATAAGGTGATGGCACAGATGAATAATCATCTTTACACCCTAAGCCATATATGATGGCATAGATGAATAATTATCTTTACACCCTAAGCCATATATGAATGTAAATCTCTTGAATTTTACGCCAGAGCCGGAAAAGACTATTGTCCTTGCTGCTAAACTTTGCTATTCTGACAGCAATATTGGCGAATTAGAAAACAAGGTCAAGGGATTATCTTACGATAAATTCCTTGGGAAGATACTGAATATGGGGCATCTCTCGGTTTTGGAGCATGCCTCATTTACATTTGGCATAGAGG
Organism: Deltaproteobacteria bacterium; assembly: GCA_016234925.1. Taxonomy (GTDB): domain Bacteria; phylum Desulfobacterota; class GWC2-55-46; order UBA9637; family GWC2-42-11; genus JACRNI01. The sequence continues at coordinate 17,402 of JACRNI010000075.1, forward strand.
GCATATCAAGGGCAACATCCCATCAACTTGTCCGCCATCGTCTCGCGTCTTATTCCCAGCAAAGCCAGCGGTATGTGAAATTCGGCAAAGAGTTTGAATATGTCATGCCAGAGACTATTGCCTCAAATGCCGATGCAAAAAAAGATTTTGTAAAAACTATCAAATCCATTCAGAGCGCCTATAAAAAACTTGTAGATATTGGCATACCTGCTGAAGATGCAAGATATGTCCTGCCAAATGCGGCGGCAACAAAGATAATTGTAACAATGAATGCAAGGGAACTTCTGCATTTCTTTCACTTAAGATGCTGTGAAAGGGCGCAGTGGGAAATCAGGGACATGGCGGCAAGGATGCTGAAATTGGCGCGGCAAAAATCACCTATAATATTCAGCAAGGCAGGCCCCGGCTGTGTCAGCAAAGGCAGATGCACAGAAGGCGAGATGACCTGCGGCAGACCTGATGAAATAAGGGAGAAATTTAGAAAACTGTAAATTGTTGACGCTGAAAAATGCCCATCTGCTGTGTTGTCGCAGCGGCTTCTACGCTCAACATACTATAAAAGTATGCCTCGCTTGAAGCCTTGCTCCGCCTTGCATCTAGACATTTTTGAGCGTCAACTTTGCACATATAAGTGCTTAAACCATGCTTTCACGACTGCACGAAATAGAAAAGAGATATAACGAAATCAGCAAACTTTTGAGCGACCCCAAGGTTATATCTGATCAGGAATTATTCAGAAAACTCTCAAAAGAGCATTCTGATATGTCAGAAATCGTTCTAGTCTATCAGGATGTTAAAAAAGTTGACAATGATTTGAAAGATTATAAAGAATTTCTTGAAGGCAAGGATTATGAGTTAAGAGAAATGTCAAAACAGGAAACCCCTGCGATTCAGGCAAAACGGATTGAACTGGAGCAAAAATTAAAAATCCTTCTTTTGCCGAAAGACCCAAACGATGGAAAAAATATCCTGCTTGAAATAAGGGCAGGCGCAGGCGGCGACGAGGCGGCAATATTTGCTGCCGACCTTTTCAGGATGTATTCAAGATACGCCGAAGTTCAAAAATGGAAGGTGGAGATATTAAGCAGCAGTCCGACAGGAATTGGCGGATTAAAGGAGATTATAGCCATAATTGCCGGCAAAAGCGTATACAGCAAATTAAAATATGAGAGCGGCGTACATCGTGTTCAGCGGGTTCCTGCAACAGAGGCATCGGGCAGGATACATACCTCCACTATCACTGTGGCAGTGCTGCCTGAGGCTGAAGATGTTGAGGTAGATATAAAAGAGGCGGATTTAAAGGTTGATACTTTTCGGGCCGGCGGCGCAGGCGGACAGAATGTAAATAAGGTGGAGACTGCTATAAGGATAACGCATATCCCGACAAATATTGTTGTCCAGTGTCAGGCTGAAAGGAGCCAGCATAAAAACAGG
>JACRNI010000076.1 GCA_016234925.1 Deltaproteobacteria bacterium
TCCTCACGCATTCATAAGAGAGGATGACAAAAAAAAATTAAACATGGCATTCCGCAGAAAAATATTTTTGACAAACAATGCAAAATGGTGGGAAGAACCCCTTCTCTTTATGCTGTCGCTCGGCATGGCAGAGGAAAAGGTTTATCTCTCACATTCATATCTGGATGAAAAGGGCAGAGAGGCATCGCCGTCAATATTTTTTAGAGAGGCATTGAATATATTAAAAATAAATGAGAAGCGCGATGACCGCTTTAAAAAGATACCTGTATCTGATGTTATTGCAAGAATAGAAGATGCACTTGAAAAAGATGAACTCACAATATCAGTTGTTAAAGCGCTTAACAGCAGCGATAAAACTTATGCAGAGGAATTGCTTGAACTCATTGGAAATAGGGATGGATTTGGAAAAGATATTGCAAGGCTTCTTGAACTCAACTCCATAGAAAGATTGAGGGATGCTAAAGATGCGGATGCTCTAAAATGGAAAGGCTGGATTGTAAATAATGATTTGATTTCTCATTTAAGAAAAGATTTTTTGGGCGGTGAAAATTTATGGACTGCGACAATGCTGGAAACCCTTGCCAAATGCCCATTTTCTTTTTATATGAAATACATCTTAAAACTGGATGAAAAAGAAGAGCCGGATATTGAAATGGATGATCTGACGCAAGGAAATATCCTGCACAGGATATTGGAAAGGTTTTATAAAACTGCAAAAGATAAAGGGATGCTTCCGTTTAAAGGCAATGATAAAGAAGTTGAACTCCTTATTAAAGAAGCCCTGTTTATATTTGAAGGCATTGAGAGAAATGATTTTATCGGCAACAAAAAACTCTGGGATATAAAGAAAAATAAAATAATTAGCATATTAAACAGGTTATATAAAGATGAATCAGAAAGGCATGACGAAGAATTTATACCAGAATATTTTGAGATTGAATTTGGCGAAGGCAAGCATATTCCGCTGCTCAATATAATCCTTTCTAAAGGCGAGACAATCCGCATAAATGGAAAAATTGACAGGATAGATACGGCGCAAAACGGATTAAGGATTATAGACTATAAATCTGGTTCGACACCAGAGCCGGATGAGATAGGCAGGATTTATTTTCAAATCCCCATTTATGTCCTAGCAGCATCAAACCTTTATGCCCAGCGCTTAAAATACAGCGGTTTTTATTATCTGCTTAAAAAGGTTGAGCGAAAAGAGATAAAAACAATAAAAGATGAAAATGGCGGCATCCCTCTCCATGAATACATCTTTATACACAACGACATAAATAAATCCGCATACAGAGCGTCAGAACAAAGCAGACCAAGGCGCGACGAAGCGAGGAGTGAGGCGTATTTTCAGTATACGCCGCAGCGACGAGCAAGGAGCAACGCAGGTATGCGAAGTTATGACGCTCTGTATAATTCACAAAATAGAACATTGGCAAAGGATATAGATGCCCTTATCTCAAATATAAGATTGGGCAATTTTAAAACAGAGCCGCACAATGAGAAGGCATGCGCAAATTGCAGGTTCTGGAGCATATGCAGATATGCAGGGACAGGCAAAGACCCAAATCCCGCTTTAGCGGGATTTTAAATCGCCGATTCATCCTGAAATACTGCGTCTTCGGCAATTTTGCTCCTCACCGTATTGGTCATATACGGTTGCGTCGCAAAATTGCCTGCCAGACTTGTCTTTCAGGCGACTTAACTCTGATGTCTCATAATAATAAAACACCAGAACAGCCTTTGAAATTTGACAGAAACTATGCTGTTTCAGCAGGGGCAGGTTCTGGCAAGACCCGGACATTGGTCGGGATATATGCAAATCTAATTGAGCAAGGTATTGGCGCAAAGGAGATAGTTGTAATAACATTTACTGAAAAGGCAGCAAACGAAATAAAGCAAAGAATTTTGGAAGAAATCAGCAGCAGGCAGTCATCGCTTTTGTCAAAGGCAATGAGGGATATATCATCTGCGCCGATTGGGACATTCCACACAATCTGCGCAAGGATATTAAGAGAACATGCTGTAGAGGCTCGCATTGTTCCTGATTTTAAGATTATGGATGAATATGAATCATCGATACTCTTGCAGGATGCTGTTAGAAAGACTATTGTCAAATCTATTGACGAACAGGGCAGCGCTGTTTATTGGGTTAAGTCCATGGGCTTCCACAGCATTACAGAAAGCCTTTTAATCATATATCAGAATTTAAGGAATCATGGATATGAGATTGAGGATGCAGAAAGGCTTTTAAAAAATGAGGCTTTTTTTGAAAAAGAGTTTTCTAAAAATATTCAGAGCCTTGTGGATGGTGTTGAAAATGGTTTATTTAAAGGATTGGCAAATGGAGAGGTTACAGGCGCAAAGGCTAAAAAAAAATTTGAAACCTTTGCGGATGAATGGCGAAAAATAAATAAAAATTTCAATATTCTAAAACTAGATTTAAAAAATACGCTAATGGATTTTGCAGACAATACATTGTCTAATCTGCCGAAGAAACAAGGGGTGTCTGAATATTTAAAAGAACAAATTGATACTGTCAAAGATGTTTTGAAAGATATAAAGTCTATATGTTTGTCTTACTATAATATTCCGCATATCCGCCAATTTCTGAACCTTCTCAAATTGATTGATTCCAATTATTCAAAAACAAAAAATGATATTTCCAGCCTTGATTTTCAAGACCTTCTTAACAGCGCAAAAAAATTACTCATGGAAAATAAAGATGTCCGCAGATATTATAAAGGTCTTTACAAGAAAATCCTTGTTGATGAGTTTCAGGATACAAATGAGGTTCAGGCCTCAATTGTTTACCTTTTATCAGAAAAAGATGAAGATTCAGACGGTCTTCCATCTATAAAAAACCTTGCAGATTCAAAACTCGTTGTTGTCGGCGACATGAAACAGTCAATATACGGCTTTAGAGGGGCTGATGTTACAGTCTTTGAAGATGTTATAAAAAACTTTGGCAATGAAGGCATAGTTTATCTAAATAATAATTACCGCTCTTGCAATGACATTATTTCATTTGTAAACAAGTTATTTATAAAAAAAGAATCATCTGATTTTATATTTAACGAGAATGCTGCGCAGATACATACAAGAAATAAATCCGATGACTTTGGAGATGATGCACGGGTTGAGATTATCCTCTTTAAAGAAGATAAAGGCGCTGAAGAAAATAGAAAAATAGAGGCAGGTGCGTTATCAAAGAGGATAAAACATATTATTGGAAAACTTGATGTGTGGGAAAAAGATTTTGGAAAAAGAAAGGCAGGGTTTGGAGACATTGCAATCCTTTTCAGAACCCTTAATGATGTTGATATTTACGAGGATGCGCTTAAAAATTCAGGCATCCCATATTATTTGGTCAAAGGCGGCGGGTTTTACCACTGTCAGGAGGTGCTTGATATTTACAATATGCTCCAGCACATAGAAAGAGGCGGCAGCGATATATATCTTGCCGGGGTTTTGAGGTCTCCGTTTGCAGGGCTTATGGATGAAACGCTTTACAGATTGTGCCGCACAGATGCAGGGGCAAGAAAACTTTCCAAAGGGTTTTACAATGAAGCGGATTTTAAAGATTATCCAGAGGATGAGGTCAATAAAATTAAGATTACAAGGGAATGGTTTAATAAGTGGAAGGCTGTAAAGGACAGGCTGACCATTGCAGAGTTGATAGAGACGATCCTTGCTGACACAGGTTATCTTGCGGCAATTATATCAACATTTCAAGGAGAGCAGAAGGCTGCAAATATAAAGAAACTTATTGAGATGGCAAGAAAGTTTGAAATAGAAGGAAATACAGCCATAAGGGATTTTATATATTATCTAAAATCACTCTTCAGCGACCCTCCAAAAGAACCTGAGGCTCAAATAACAACCGAAGGCATGGATGTTGTAAAACTCATGACTGTGCATCAGGCAAAGGGGCTTGAATTTCCAATAGTCATTATCCCGGATATTGGAAGAGGACTGCCGTCAAACAGAGATAAAATAATATTCAGCCGCGATTTCGGCATTGCCGCAAAATATATAAATGCAGATGACAACGTTGATGATGAGACATCCATTTTTAAAAACGCAAAGGAAAGCATAAAACAAAGAGATATAGACGAGGCAAAGCGTATATTTTATGTTGCTTGCACAAGGGCAAGGGATTACCTAATCCTTTCAGGCGAGGCGTCAAAAAACGGAGAAAACTGGCGGAATTTGCTCAATGGTTTTTTTAAGGACGAAATTGATAGATTTATCGAGACTGATAAAATTTCATCGCTTATTACTCATCACTCATTGCTGCTTTCAAGGGGAGACCTGCTTGCTGACGAAAGCGTCGTTAGCGAAACCATGCCTGCTGCAGTAAAAGATAAAAAGCCGCCTCATGATGTAATAAAAGATGTGTTTGATTTTATCCCTCCGCGTCCAAGTGAATTGGTTGTTTCTGCAACTGCGCTTGCAGATTTTATGGCATCGCCTGAAGAATTTGACATGATAAAAACTATTAAAGAGACAGATAGCGAAAAGGCAAAGGACATAGGCAGTTTAGTACACAGGGTTATGGAGAAGATTGAGTATAAACATGGACAAAGCGGGCTGAAAAAGTTTATAAAAGATATTTCTAAAGACTGGTTTGTTACTGATGACGAAATAAAAAATATATCCGCTGATATTGAAAAATATACCGAGAGCAGTGTTTTTAAAGAGGTCTCAGAGGCAAAAGAGATTTACAGGGAATTTCCTTTTTTTATGCCAGTAAATGAAGATGGCTTTACCCTATATGTAAAAGGGATTATTGATTTATTGTATTGCGATAAAAACGGAAACTGGAAGATAATTGATTACAAATATTCTGAATATGCTAAAGATGAAAATATTAAATATAAAAATCAAATAAAGATATATGCCTCTGCAGTATCTCAAGGTTTTGAATGCAATGTGGAATCAGCAATATTATTCATGAAAAATGAAATCAATATATTAAAACAGGAAATATTTGATATTGACTCATTCAAAGTAGATATGCTGGAAATGGGGAAAAAATTGCCGGTAAATTGATGTAAATCCATCACAATGGAAAATGACACGATGCAGGTCTTCCGTGTCTTTCTATTAAAAGAGGGGCATCTATTTTACATTTATCCTGCACATATATGCACCTTGTATGAAATGCGCATCCTATCGGCGGGTTCATGGGGCTTGGTATATCGCCTTTGAGTATTATCCTCTTTTTTTTCTTTTCAGGATTTGGTTCTGGTATGGATGACAACAGCGCCTCTGTATACGGATGAACAGGGTGATTATAAACATCGCTGGCATTTCCGAGTTCAACGATCTTTCCAAGATACATAACCGCAATCCTGTCGCTTATATACTCCACAACCCTTAAATCATGGGCTATAAAAAGGTATGTGAGATTAAATTCCTTCTGCCCAAAGCCCTTGCAATGCCGATCCTCTGCCTCTGTCCTCCGCTGAATTCATGGGGATAGCGGTTTATTGAATCTTTTGAAAGTCCGACAACATCAAGGAGTTTTAAAACCGTCTCACTCTTTTTACTGCCATTTGCAATCTTATGTATGGTCAATGCCTCGCCGACAATGTCCCCTACGGTCATTCTTGGATTTAAAGACGCATACGGGTCCTGAAAAATCATCTGCATCTTTTTTCGGATATTCCTTAAATCCCTTTGAGGAAGTGCAGATATGTCAACATCCTCAAACATAATACTGCCCGCTGTCGGAGGAGCAAGCCTCATTACAACCCTTGCCAGAGTTGATTTGCCGCACCCTGATTCACCTACAAGCCCGAAGGTTTCGCCTTTTTTTATGGACAGGTCAACGCCGTCAACAGCATAAACAGTCCCTTTCTGCTTGCCAAAAATCCCAGCGCTGACAGGAAAATGTTTTTTTAGGTTTTTTATTGTGAGCAGGTCAGTCATATATAAGTTAGAGACTAACGGCGTAGGGTAAAGGGCTAAAGGTTAGAGAAAAAAACTCTTCGCCTTTTGCCATTAGCCATTAGCCTATCTTTTAAAGCACGCTGCCCAGTGTCCTTTTTTGACTTCTCTTAATTCAGGTTCTTCTAACCATCACCGGCTAAAAAAGTGACCTGTGGTTCAATTTCACTGCACTGCCTTGTTAGACGTTCATTGTGTCTGCTTCCAAAATTGTTTTAACCATAGCAGTAATTCTTTAGCACGTTCCGAAGAGTTCTCTTCATCAAAATCTCCGGTTGAACCAAGATTAATTTCTTTGTATGTTTTTTTATTGTTATCAAAGTAATAAGCAACGCAACCTCTCCCTCCCATGTCATTACCCTTTTCTTTTCGTGTTATGGTTCCACTTGCTGCCTCTGGAATTAGATTTATCTTTTCCCTTAATATTGTTCTTTCTACATTTCCGATTAATTTTTTATTTTGGAATTTATCGAGTAAATCGGTTTCAGGATGATAAGTATCCCCTTTCCGTATGCTTTCTGGAAGCCAAGGATTTCCATTCCTGTTATATTTGTAAAGATTGCCATTATGGTCGATATAAAAACCCTCTAAACGATAGCCCCAAGCAAAATTTACGTAATAACAATCAAAGATTATTTCTCCGACAGGTATCATTAATGAATCAGCATAAACCGGCTTCCCAAAAATTAGTAGCACTAAAAACGCTACGAAAGATATTTTACGTATGGTCTTGCTCATAAACATCTATAACTATGTTTGCGTCTAACATTTACTTTTATCTTTATTCTATATTCGGTGATAACATACAATTGGAATATCAAAAAACCAATGAAAATTACCCTGAAATTTATTGAAAGCAGCAGGTTAATTACCTGATGCCTCTATCAGCTTGCCGTTAACAAATTTGTGAATTATACTGGAAACATATGTCTGATATGGCAAGCCCTCGTTTACTGCTTTTCTCTGCAATTCATTTAAGTCTCTTTCGGAAATCCTTATGTTTAATCTTTTGTCCTTCTTAAAAGTATTTCTTGCATATCTCATCATCTCTGCTCTTCTTTTTGAAAGGTTCTTTACTGGAACCCATTCCCCTTTTTCAAAGCTGTTTAATATTTCCTGTTCTTCTTTAGTCAATTTAGTTTTCATTTTTTCCTCCAAAATAAATTTCTGTTATTTTTCTACTGGGTATAATCGTTTTCAGAAATATTTCTTCCTCATCCTCAACGTAAGGAACAAGGTATGCATAATTGTTTATTCCAATCACCATTATCCGCTGACCCGGATATCGTTTCTGATTCGGATGTTCATAGTCATGCAAAATATCACCCTTTTCAATATAGTAAACCACATCCTCGAAGCAAATTCCCCTTAACTTTTTGAGTCTCAGGCTCTTTTCCGTATTCCAATTTATATGCTTCATTCATCAATAAATTAACACATTGTGTGCATTTTGGCAACTGTATAACTATCTTTTAAAGCACGCCACCCAGTGTCCTTTTTTGACTTCTCTCAATTCAGGTTCTTCTGTCTCGCATTCATTATCGCCGATTGGACATCTCTCCCTGTAACTGCATCCTGAAGGGAGTTTCAAGAGATTCGGCACCATGCCTTTGATTGTCTTAAGCGGTTTTCTTTTTACTTCAATTTTTTCCATTGATGGAAGGGATTCAATCAGCCCGATTGTATAAGGATGCAGCGGCTCATAGAAGATTGATTTTGTGTCAGTGTATTCAGCAACCCTTCCTGCATACATAACCAAAACATCATCGGTTGTCTCTGCAACTATCCCTAAATCGTGCGTTATCAGCATCATTGACATGCCGAGTTTTTGCTGGAGTTCTTTTATGAGTTCAAGGATTTGAGCCTGAATTGTAA
>JACRNI010000027.1 GCA_016234925.1 Deltaproteobacteria bacterium
AGCCAGACCTCCTGCCAATGTGCCGAGCATGTTTGCCTTCTGCATATGCCTGACCTGCTCATCTTTTCTTTCTATCTCGGTGATGTCGTTAAGCATGAACACGATACCTTTGCTCGCGGTCAGCGGAAAGATGGATATGTTAAAATATTTTTCACCCGCTATATTGAGCGCCTCTCTTGGAATATACACATGAGAATTTGTCTCTATGGCTCTTTCAAAGTGTTCCCAGTAATTTTTAAATGCAGGCAGCAGTTCCCATAAATTCTTCCCTATTGCTTCAGATGCATCTATGCCGCTAGATTGCGCAGCATTAGCGTTCCAGTGTTTTATGACCCCTCCCGGATTAACAGAAATAAGCATAGAGGGCATGGATCCAACAATATTGGACAGGTATTGCTGCAGACTAATGAGTTGCTGCTCCCGCTCTTTGATGGCTTTTGCCATATTGTTAATGTTTATTGCGATGTCGGACAATTCATCGTTTCCTGCTATGTCTATAGAAACAGCGTAGTTCCTATTTTTTAACTCTTCAATGCCGTTAATGATATTTGCAATCCTCTGAACGATATATTTATTGAAAAATATGAAAAGCAAGGGCACAAGAAGACCGATAATCAGCATTGTCTGCAAACCAATCTTTGCCACTGTATTCCAGAAATGCTGTTTGAGATAGTAATCAGTAACATACAATTCAATTGTCCCAAGATTCTCATTGCCTTTGAATATCTCTTTTTTTAAACCAAGGAAACTCTCTTTTTCTGCATCGCGGAGCAGCGCTTTTTCAGGGGCATGAATTATTTTACCTTCCGCTATCCTTATCCATGAGGTATGGAGCAGTCCGCTTTTATCCATTACGGATATTGCTGTGAAATTCCTGTCCGCCATTTCAGATAACAATATCTTGTCAACCTGTTCGTCGTCTAAATTCCACATCGGGAAGACAAGGCTGTCTGACAGCCTTTCAGTGGTTCGGTTTGCCGTTTCATTGATGCTGCTATACAATGTTTTCCTTTCAAGAAAAAACGAGACCCCGCCCCATGCCGTCATTATAAAAACAATTATAACGGCTATGATTGTAATAATTTTTCTTGAAATCAGGTTCTTATTCATAATCTATCAATACCATTCGGATTTTAAGTTAAAAAACTTTAATACAACGGGGGGGGGGGTGGGCTGTCAAGCATTTTTAAAAGAGTTTGTAGGGGTTTGATTTATCAAACCCGTTTTTCGGGCCCATTTTTCGGGTCGGATAAATCCGACCCCTACTCTGTTTTATTTTTTTGTCATCACAAACACGCCGTCCCAGTCAGACGGCAGGTCTTGTTCGCGAAGCGTCTCAATCCTTGATAAAAAGACCTTTGACGGCGCATCATCCGGTTTAAATCTCATGACATCATAAAAATATCCTTCAGCCTCTTCCCATTTTTTTTCCCTGTATAATTTTAACCCTGTCTCAAACATATCCGCAGCCTTTTTTAAATTATCCGAATCCGTCATTTCACCCATAAGTTCATATATCTTGATTGGTATTTCTTTGCCTTTGACCCTTACCATATCAAGTTCCCTTAATATAAACTCTTCTTTTACATCCGCATATGTGTATTTTGGAAGGATGATATGCGTGCCGTATTCCTTGTTCAAGCCCTCAAGACGAGAGCCGAGGTTTACAGTGTCGCCGATTACTGTATAATCAAACCTAGTTGAAGAACCCATATTGCCGACAGTTACTTTTCCTGTTGATATGCCGACGCCTATGTCAAGTTTTGGTATGCCTTGCTTTTCCCATATTGTTTGAAGTTCAGAAAGTTTTTTAAGCATCTCCAGCGCCGTCCTGCACGCCCTTATTTGATGGTCTTCCTGCCATATTGGCGCGCCCCAGAATGCCATTATTGCATCGCCCATATATTTGTCAATAGTGCCGCCGTTATTTAAAACAATGTCTGTCATTGGCGTAAGATAATCATTCATTAGTTTGACAAGAACCTGAGGCTTTAGACCCTCTGAAATAGTTGTAAAACCTCTAATATCGGAAAACAGGACACTCAGCCTTTTTTCCTCGCCGCCGAGCACAAGTTTCTTCGGGTCTTTTATAATCTCATTCACAAGGGAAGGCGAGACATAGTGAGAAAACGCCTTACCTATCTTTCGTTTCTCTCTTTCCTCTGTCATGAACTGAAATGTTGTTACGCCGCTGGATACAATAAGTATCGTAAAAATCGGATAGATTTCTGTCAGCCATATATTCCAATTATTAAATATATAGTTGTTTGCAATCATATAAAAACCGATAAGGGTTAGTGTCAGCATTGCTGTATAAACAGGACGAATCTTTGGTATGACAATTGAGAGAAATGCGCCGAGCAATAAAATGGCAAGAATATCAAAGACCACTATCCAGTCAGGACGATGTAAAAAATCTCCCTGAATTATATTGTCTATGATGTTTGCATGGATTTCAATCCCGGGAAATGTCCCTGCAAATGGTATCACACGCATATCATATATGCCTGTCGCAGTTGCGCCGACAAGGACAATTTTGTTCTTTAATGCATCTGTTGGCACAAGCCCGTCAACCACATCTGAAAATGAATAATGGGGAAATGTCTTTTGGGGCCCCCTAAAGTTTATAAGAAGCCGTCCCCTTTCATCTGTAGGTATATTCACTTTATTTCCAATATTTATTGAATCAACGCCGTATTGCGCAACATTCAATATCAAAGGCGGCGAACCAAGATATTTTCTGACAGCCTCCAATGAAATGTGCGGATAAAAATCGTCTTTATATTTGAGGGCAAGCGGCGCCCACCGCACAGTTCCGTCTGAATCAGGAACTATATTAAAATAGCCAAAATCAGACGCGGCATTTGCTATTACAGGGATGTTTTCTTCAACTGACAGGGCGTTTAATACATCCGGCTGCGAAGATGTTTTTTCAATGTAGCGGACTGATGAGTACCGAGAAGACATAATGGATTCAGCCTTTTTCCCTTGCGTGTCTTTGAGATGTTTAATCTCATCCCGCGATGTAAAAAAGAAATAACCAAGTATTACTGACGAGTTATCTTTTAATGCCGACGCAAGCGATAAGTCATTGTCTGCATCTTTTTCTATTTTCTCTATTACAGATGTTACTTGAAGTTCTGCAATCCTTGTCCTTGGCCACGGCCACCTTCCAAACCTGTCAAGGCTCTTCTCGTCTATGGCAACTATAACAACATCACTGCCTGTTTTAATCTTGCCTCTGGACAGAAAATGAAAATCAAATGCCTTTAATTCAATCATATGAAAAAACGGGATGCCTATCCCATATATGATAAGGGAAAGGATTGTAATGAGTATGCCGATTTTATAGCCGGTTGGTTTGAGTAGTTGCTTTAATCTATGCATAATTTGAATATAAAACTAGCATAAAAGATGCGTCATTGCAAAATGATTTAGAGCCTCTAGCAAAATGAATTTGTCATTCCGTGCCTGACACGGAATATAGTTTTCTGGATTCCCGCTTTCGCGGGAATGACAGAGGGCTGATGCTGCATTATATGCCTCGCAATGTTATTTTGTTAGAGGCATTACCTTACAGAAATTCTATTTGCCTTGCTTATCATTTTGTAGTATGTTTTTGCATAAGAAATTTACATTGTTTTGCATGGATTAGTAAGGAGATGATACGATTACACCGATTATAAAGCATAGATTACGCAGATTAAAGCAAAATAGTGGTTTTAAATCTGTGTAATCGTATTTCAAAATCTGTGTAATCAATTTTTTTATTGGAAGGTTTCTTATGAACATTAAAAAGGCTGTTTTTCCTGCTGCTGGTTTTGGAACAAGATTCCTGCCTGCGACAAAGGCGATCCCAAAAGAGATGCTGCCTTTGATAGATAAACCGTTGATACAATACTCTGTTGAAGAGGCTAAAAAATCAGGGCTTGAAGAAATTATTATAATTACAGGCATGGGCAAGACAGCCATAGAAGACCATTTTGACATATCATTTGAACTGGAATCTCTGTTAAAGGAAAAAGGCAAAAAAGATGTCTTGAGCATGATAGAAGAGGTGTCAAATCTAATCCATTTTTCATATACCCGGCAGAAAAAACCCCTTGGACTAGGGCATGCAATCCTGTGCGCAAAAAATCTTGTGGGCAGAGAGCCTTTTGCGGTGTTTTTAAGCGATGATATTATAGACAGCCGCGTTCCTGTTATGAAGCAGATGGTCGCTGTGTTTAATAAATATCCTGCAACCATCCTTGCTGTTCAGAAGGTTCCGAAAAAAGATGTGCACAAATACGGCATAATAAAAGCGGAGAAGGTTAAGGACAGGCTTTACAGGGTATTTGATATGGTTGAAAAACCGCATCCGTCAGATGCGCCGTCAAACCTTGCGATAATCGGCAGATACATATTGTCTCCTGAAATATTTGATGCGCTTGAAAATACAAAACACGGCGCTGGCGGCGAAATCCAATTGACAGATGGACTGCGAAGGATAGTAAAAGAGCAGGATGTTTATGCCCTTGAATTTGAAGGCACAAGATACGATGCTGGAGATAAACTCGGTTTTTTAATGGCAAATGTGTCTTATGCGCTTAAAAGAAATGATATTGGAGAGGGTTTTAAAAAGTTTTTAAAGGGACTAAAATATTAAAAACTGGTTCAAGGATTCAAGTGGTCTAGTAGCGTCGGGGTTTATCCCCGACGAATTCGTTGCCCATAAAGGGCAACGCTACTGACCCTTGCCCCTGTTTTCATATGGCAAAGACAAAAGACATAAAAGAGCTGTCAATACCTGTAGAACTAGGCGGTATGTTAAACTGCCTTTTTAAAAATGTTATGGTTCAGGAACCGGAGGCTAGTGTGCCTAATATGAATCATGAACCAGCGGTTGATATGTTTTCAAATGTTGAAAATGTCATCATAGAGGTTGAACTGCCAGGTGTGAGAAAGGAAGACATAGAAGTAGATTTGCTGCGCAGCGTCCTCACAATCAAGGGATTAAAATACGAATGTTTTAATGATAAAAAGATAAATTTTGTGTGTATGGAACGTTCATTTGGAAAATTTTGCAAGATAATAGAACTGATGCACCCGGTTGATACAACAAGGATAAAGGCGGTCTATAAAAACGGCATGCTGACAATAACCCTGCCAAAGGTTCAGGACAGAAGGGGCGTGCCGAATAAGATACCAGTGGAATAAATAGTAATGTAGCCGCAGGCTTTATGCCTGCGTCAAAACGCAACCGTAAAGGTTGCGGCTACCTGTCAATTGTCAACTACATTTTAGGAGGATACATTGTCTACAGAAATCAAGGAACAGGAACAGATTGTAATACCCGACAGCCTGCCGCTTCTGCCGGTAAGGGATGTTGTGATATTTCCTTTTATGATAGTCCCTTTGTTTGTAGGAAGGGAAAAATCAATAGGCGCGGTTGATATGGCGCTGGCAAAGGACAGGCTTGTTTTTATTGCGGCGCAGAAGGACATGACAAAGGAAGAGCCTGATGTTAATGACCTTTATACCACTGGGACAGTCGGGGTGGTAATGAGGATGCTGAAACTCCCTGACGGCAGGGTGAAAATCCTTGTGCAAGGGCTTTCAAGGGCGAAGATTGACAAATTTTTGCAGGAAAAACCCGCGTATGTGGTTTCCATTGAAAAGGTAAAGGATGTAACTGTGTCTCAGATGACCCTTGAGATAGAGGCTATGATGAGAAATGTCAGGGAGCAGTTGGAGAAACTCTCATCACTCGGAAGGGTTATATCGCCCGAAATCATGATGATTATAGAAAATATTCAGGACCCCGGCAGACTTGCGGATTTAGTCGCCTCAAATCTAGGTTTAAAGGTTGATGATGCGCAAAAACTTCTTGAGATAATTGACCCTGTCAAACGTCTTGAAAAGGTAAATGAATATCTTGTCAGGGAACTTCAGGTGTCAACAATGCAGGCAAAGATACAATCTCAGGCAAAGGATGAGATGGATAAAAGCCAGAGGGAATATTTTTTAAGAGAGCAGATGCGCGCTATTAAAACTGAACTTGGAGAGATAGAGGAAATATCCGAAGAGATTGATGAGATAAAGAAGAAAATCAAAAAGGCGAAGATGCCAAAGGATGTTGAAAAAGAGGCGTTAAAGCAGGCAGACAGGCTTGAGATGATGCACCCTGACGCAGCAGAGGCAACACTTATCAGGACATACCTTGACTGGCTTGTTGAGATTCCGTGGAGCAAATCCACAAAGGATGTATTGGATATAAAAAAGGCAAAAAAGATTCTGGATGAAGACCACTATGACCTTGAAAAAATCAAGGACAGAATCCTTGAATACCTTGCTGTCAGAAAACTTCAGGAAAAAATCAAGGGGCCAATCCTTTGCTTTGTCGGACCGCCCGGCGTTGGCAAGACATCTCTCGGAAGGAGCATTGCAAGGGCGATGGGCAGGAAGTTTGTCCGAATATCCCTTGGCGGCATGAGGGATGAGGCGGAAATCAGGGGGCATCGACGGACATATGTCGGCGCCCTCCCCGGCAGGATTATTCAGGGCATAAAACAGGCTGGAACCAATAACCCTGTTTTTATGCTGGATGAGGTGGATAAAATCGGCTCGGATTTTAGAGGCGACCCGTCATCTGCGCTTCTTGAGGTTTTAGACCCTGAGCAGAATTTTTCATTCAGCGACCATTACCTTAATCTCCAGTTTGATTTATCAAAGGTGATGTTTATAACAACCGCAAATCTCCTTGACCCGATACCGTCTGCATTAAAGGACAGGATGGAGGTTATTGACCTCGCCGGTTATACAGAAGAGGAAAAACTTGAGATTGCAAAAAAGTTTATCATAGAAAGGCAGTTAAAAGAGCATGGTTTAAATGAAAAACTTATTGACTTGACTGATGAGGCGATAAAAATGATTATCTCTCAATATACAAAAGAGGCGGGCTTAAGAAACCTTGAAAGGGAGATTGCGTCCATATGCCGCAAGGTTGCAAGAAAGGTTGCAGAGGGAAAAAAGGAACTCGCAAATGTTACGCTGAAAAATCTGCACGAGTTTTTGGGCATTTCAAAGTTTCCGCCGGAGGACGAGCAGGAGGCGGATGAGATCGGCGTTGCAACAGGGCTTGCATGGACATCAGTCGGAGGGGAAATCCTTTTTATAGAAGCGACAACTATGAAGGGAAAGGGTTCGCTTACCCTCACCGGCCATCTTGGCGATGTGATGAAAGAATCCGCCCATGCAGCGCTTTCTTATGCAAGGAGCAGGGCAAAGGAACTTGGTTTAAATACGGATTTTTATAAGGAACTTGACATACACATCCATGTCCCTGCAGGCGCAATTCCAAAAGACGGCCCGTCTGCAGGCGTTACAATGGCAACAGCGCTTATATCAACTTTAACAAAGACACCTGTCAGCAAGGATGTTGCAATGACGGGCGAGATTACGCTTCGCGGCAGGGTTCTGCCGATCGGCGGATTAAAGGAAAAGGCCCTTGCAGCGCTTCGCGCAAATATAAAGACTATTATTGTGCCGGAACGCAACAAAAAAGACCTTGAAGAAATCCCAAAGGATATAAGAAAAAAGATGAACTTTATTTTAGTCAATCATATGGACGATGTCTTAAAGGTTGCGCTCAAGAAAAAGCCAAAGATAGCCCCGCCGCCGAGACGCAAGCCTGTGAAGATGACAATCAAAGGACGTAGGACAAATGCAGTGGCTAGGTAGTTTATAAATGTAGGGGTCGGATTTATCCGACCCGATATGCGGATTTGATAAATCAAACCCCTACAAATCATGATAAATATGCAGCTCAAAGAATTAGGC
>JACRNI010000028.1 GCA_016234925.1 Deltaproteobacteria bacterium
ACATTTGTATAACCAATAAACTTTGCAACCCTTACTGCTGCATCGCCCATTGCATTTCTTAATTTTTCATCAAGCACAGGCGAAGGAGATTCCTCAAGTATCTTCTGATGCCTTCTCTGGATTGAACAATCTCTTTCGCCCAAATGGATTATATTGCCGTATTTATCCGCCATAACCTGTATTTCAACATGCCTTGGCGATTCACAGTATTT
This sequence comes from Deltaproteobacteria bacterium, assembly GCA_016234925.1. Taxonomy (GTDB): domain Bacteria; phylum Desulfobacterota; class GWC2-55-46; order UBA9637; family GWC2-42-11; genus JACRNI01. The sequence goes on from JACRNI010000028.1 coordinate 213, forward strand.
CTCAATGTAAACGCTGCCGTCGCCGAATGCAGCAAGCGCCTCGCTGTGCGCTGTATGAAACGCATTTCCAATGCTTGCCTGAGTATGAACAAGTTTCATGCCTCTGCCGCCGCCGCCCGCAGCGGCCTTGATAATAACAGGGAAACCTATTTTCTTTGCTATTTCAACTGCATCTTTTTCATCCTTTACACCTGTCTTGCTCCACGCTAAAACCGGTATCCGCGCCTTTTCCATCTGCGTCTTGGCAACAATCTTATTGCCCATGAGACGCATTGCATTTGATGTAGGGCCTATAAACTTTATGCCGCACTTCTCACATACCTCTGCAAACTCGGCGTTTTCCGCAAGAAATCCGTAGCCCGGATGAATCGCTTCTGCGTCTGCAACCTCAGCCGCGCTTAATATGGAAGATATGTTAAGATAACTATCTTTGCTCTTTGCCGGCCCAATGCAGATTGCCTCGTCAGCAAGATTTACATGGAGTGCATTTTCATCTGCTGTAGAATACACCGCAACAGTTGCTATGCCCAATTCCTTGCAAGCCCTTATAATCCGCACCGCTATCTCGCCGCGGTTTGCTATGAGTATTTTGTGAAACATAAAATTAAATACAGGGGTTAGGGATTAGCAGTTAGGGGTTAGTAAAAAAACTAACCTCTAATCTCTAACCCCTAATCCCTGCCCTTATGCTGCTTCTATAACAAAAAGCGCTTCGCCGTATTCAACAGGCTGTCCGTTCTCAACCATTATTGAAACGATTTTGCCGCCGTATTCGGATTCAATCTCGTTCATTAACTTCATCGCCTCTATGATGCACAAAGCCTGCCCTTTTTTAACAGCGCTCCCCACTTCAACAAACGGCGGCGCATCAGGCGACGGAGAGCGATAAAATGTCCCGACCATTGGCGATGTAATTGTTTTAAGATTATCGTTTTTTACAATTGCCTCTTTTTCAACCTGTTTTTCCGCCTCTGCTGTTTTCTGCGATAGCATAGGCGCAGGACTGGCAATGCCCTGCTGTAAAATGTTTTCAGGCTGCTGCAATGCTGTTCCTCTTTTTATCCGCACCTTGCCATTTGGCCCTTCAATATCAATCTCTACTATATCAGTGCCTTTAATAAACTTAAAAATATCTTTTATTTCTTTTAAATCCATATGACCTCCATTTTTCAGTGTCAGTGACAGTTATTAGTGTCAGTATTTGCTGACACTGACACTAAACACTGAACACTGCTTTTACAATACCGTCATCTCCTTTGAAACCCTTGTTAAAACCTCGCATCCACTTTTTGTAACCCTCACCATGTCTTCTATCCTGACACCGCCCCATTCCGGCATGTATATCCCCGGTTCTATTGTAAATACCATATTTTCTTCAAGCATGGTATTGTCAAATTTTGAGATTTTAGGCATCTCATGCACAAGAAGTCCTATGCCGTGTCCTGTTCCGTGGCCAAAATATTTCCCATATCCTGCCTTTTTTATAATCCCTCTCGCAGCAGCATCTATAGACGAAGCCTTTACACCGGGCATTACTGCATCTATTGCCGCATCATGCGCATCCTTGACAATATCATATATCTCCTTCTGTTTTCTTGTGGGACTGCCTGTAAAAAATGTGCATGTTTCATCAGAATTATATCCTTTATATACCGCGCCTGAATCAACAACAACCGCTTCCCCCTTTTTTATTTTCTTTGTTGATGCCCTGCCATGAGGAAGCGCCGCACTTTTTCCAGATGCGACTATTATATCAAATGACGGCTTTTCAGCGCCTCTTTTTCTCATGCCAAATTCCATTGCAATTGCAACATCTCTTTCAACTGCCCCGTCTCTTATATGCCGCTTTGCAATATCAAAACCCTTTGCCCCAATCTTTGCAGCCTGTCTTATTATCTCAATCTCCGCGGCATCCTTTTTTATCCTTATGGCATTCAACTTTTCAGTTAAAGAAAAAATCCTCCTGTTGGCAAGAAAATTCTTTAATTTTTTATAATAGTCATAATTTATATTATTGCCTTCAAAACCTATATCCTTTGCCTTTATTTTTTTTAAAAGAGAAACAACCTCATCTATCTGCTTTTTATATTCAATAATTTTAAAGCCCTCAACTTCATCATGCGCCTGAGTAATATATCTGGAATCTGTTAGAAAAAAAACTTTATTCTGCGCTGCAATAACAACTGCGCTGCTGCCTGTAAAACCTGAAATATAGCGGATATTTTCAAAACTGGTGATTAGCGCCGCATCAATCTTCCACTCAAGAAGATTGTACTGAAGCCTTTTTAACCGTGCGTCTCTGTTAGAACTCATCTGCTATCATAAGAGCGGTTTTTTTTAAAACAAATCTTGCCTTGCCATGAATTTCCCCATTTTTAACAATCAGCACCATAAAATATCTTTCATTGATTAGCCTCATAAAAACCATAGAATCTCTGGCAGATATTGCAACCTCATCAATATCGCCGGTGTTTAAAACTTCGGTTATATTTTTTATCTCTTCAATAATCTTGTTGTAAAGAACAGCGAGAGATTCCGTATCATAAAACCTGTCTTGCCTCATATAGTGGGCTACAGCAATGCCGTCCCTGCCAATGATTGCCCCTGCCAATCCGCCGTCAATGCTGTTGACCATTCCTTTTAACACGTCTCCAAATCTCATTACCTGCCTCCTCTTTTAAACTTACTCGCCCAATCTGCCAACTGTTTTACCCTTTCGTCATCTTTTGCGTCTTTTTTTTCATCTTTTTTCTCTGGCAATGGTTTTTTATGCAGACCTGCCTGTGCTACGGCAGACAGGGATTTTAGTCTATTTATACTTTGTTTCACAACTTCATTTTTTGCATCTCCTTTTAAAATCTCCTCGTAAATCTTTAAAGCCTCATCAATATGCCCCTGTTTCTCAAGGAGTTCTGCCATTGTAACAGTATAAATAACTTCATCCTTAAATGGCGGTGGTTCGTGTGCCGCAGGCTGCAGATTTTGACTTTCAACCCCCGCATCTTGCCCCGCCTCTTGACCTTCGGATGCCTTTAAAACATCCGCTCTCAACTCTTGACTGTTTTTTTCTTCACCTGTCTTGTCATTTATCTCTTTTAAAATCCTTGCTGCAAGTATGTTGTCAGGTGAAATCTTTACAACCTCTTCAAATTCCTTTTTAGCCTCCTGCAGCATGCCTTTGTCATAATATATCCTTCCAAGCGCAACCTTGCCGCTCATATGATTTGGATGTTTTTGCAAGCCTTCTACGCATATTGTCAACGCCTCATCCAAAAAACCTCCGCGTCTAAGAGACTCTGCCAGAGGCGCAAACACAGAAGATGAGGGTGCCCGCTCAAGCATAGCCCTGTAACGTTCTATATCCTGCTCAATACTATGACCTTCGTCTTCTTGCGCCATCTTTTAAAACCCCTTTAACCAATTGCTAAAAGTTTAAACAGAGCGTCATAACTTTGCATACCTGCGTTGCTCCTCGGTTCATCGTTGCGGCGTATGCTAAAAATACGCCTCACTCTTCACCTTCGTCGCGCCTTGGTCTGCTTTGTTCTGACGCTCTGTATGCGGCTTTATTTATGTCGTTGTGTATAGACTTAATTAAAGAATATCCCGAAACAAGTCAAGCGGAAAACCATCAAGACCAACTTCATGAAACATAACATCGCCGATATTTTTAACCAATACAAACCGCAGATTTGCGCCTGCTGCTTTTTTATCCGTCTCCATTGCCTTAATAAATCTATCAGGCTCTATTTGCGGAGGGGTTATGGGGAGTCCAAACATCTCAACAATATTTTTTATGCGCTGATATGTATCATGGCTGCAAACACCCATCTTATAAGAAAGCCCTGCTGCCATGACCATGCCGATTGCGACTGCCTCGCCGTGTTTAAATTCTTTATAATCTGTCAAGGACTCTATTGCATGTCCAAATGTATGTCCAAAATTTAATATAGCCCTCAAGCCTTTTTCTCTTTCATCCTTTTCAACTATCTCTGTCTTTATCTCGCATGACCTCTTAATCGCATAATCTACGCTGCTTCCGAGTTTTAAAATATCCTGATGATTTTTTTCAAGAAATGAAAATAGATTGGCATCTTTTATAATCCCATATTTTATAACCTCTGCCAATCCTGTTCTAATCTCCCGCTGCGCAAGGGTTTTCAAAACATCGCTGTCTATTAAAACAAGTCTTGGCTGATAAAATGCACCTATCAGGTTCTTGCCTTTTGGATGATTCACGCCTGTCTTTCCGCCGACAGAACTATCCACCTGTGAAAGAAGTGTCGTTGGAATTTGAACAAATGGAACACCCCTTAAATATGTTGCAGCAGCAAAACCTGCTATGTCACCGACAACTCCGCCGCCTAATGCAATAATCGGCGATGAACGTTCCATTCTGTTTAGGATAAGATTATTATAGATATTAGAAACAGTCTCCAGATTTTTATATTCTTCGCCGTCTGGAATCTCAATAACGGTCGGCAGAAAACCATTATTTTTTAGACTTGATATAACCCTCGCGCCGTGCAATCCATTAACAAGAGGGTTTGTTATAATGCCAACCTTGTCTTTAAAACCTGCCTTAAACATCAAGTTCCCAATATCTTCCAGACCTCCACTTAAAAAATAGATTGGATAACTTCTTTCGCCAAGATTTACAGTTATTGAGCCCATAAAATTTGAATTATCTTTGTCTTTATCTCAGCCGCAACTTCATTTACTGTCTTGTTCGTTGTATCTACGCATAAATCAGCCTTTGCATAAAACGGCTTTCTGTATTCAAGTATTTTCTCTATAGCATCTTTTCTGTCAGGCTGGTTTAATAAAGGCCTTTCTTTGCCTGTGCCAATCCTTAAAAGTATTGTATCAACTGAAGAAGTCAAGCATACGATTATACCTGATTCCTTCAGCGCTACAAAATTTTCTTCATCAATTATTGCGCCGCCGCCTGTCGCTATAACTCGGTTACCTTTTAAAACAACTTCTTTTATAACCTTCTTCTCAACTGCCCTGAAACTCGCCTCGCCGTATCTGTCAAATATAAGCGGGATTTTTAACCCAACCTCTTTTTCTATTAAATCATCTGTATCAATAAATTCTCGGTTCAATTCCCTTGCAAGCCGTCTTCCAACAGATGACTTGCCTGTGCCCATAAAGCCTGTAAGGATAATATTCTTCACCTGAAAATAGAAATCCCAATCTCAAATTCCAATAACCAAATCCCAAATTACAAATAAATTCCAATGTCCAAAATCCCAAATTCCAAATGGCATTATATCATTTTTGGTGCTTGGTTATTGTTTATTGTTTGATTATTGGTGCTTGGTTATTGGAATTTTCATCCTCATTCACGTTATCAAAAATCTTTAACATATTTAAGGTAACCTTGATAATTTCTCTTTGTCTCTTTAACAGAATCGCCGCCAAACTTTTCTAAAAATACATTTGCTATCTCAAACGCTGTTACTGCCTCGCCGATTACAGACGCAGCAGGCACAGCGCATATATCAGACCTTTCTATGCTTGCCTTAAACGGCTTTTTTGTTTCCATATCAACTGACCTTAGCGGTTTATAAAGCGTTGGTATCGGCTTCATCGCAGCCCTTAAAATAATAGGCTCGCCATTACTCATCCCGCCCTCTATGCCGCCAGCGTTGTTGGTCTTTCTAAAAAATCTAGGCTCAACAGGCCATATCTCTCCTGACCCCTTGACCCCCCACCCATCCTTCGGATGGGTACCCGCCCTTGACCCCTTTTTATAAAATATCTCATCATGCGCCTCTGAACCAAACCTTTTGGCATTTTCAAAACCAATTCCAACCTCAACTCCTTTAATCGCCTGAATACTCATGAGCCCTATAGCAAGCCTTGCGTCGAGTTTCCTGTCCCACTGCACATGACTTCCAAGTCCCGGCGGAACGCCTGTAGCAGCAACCTCAAAGATACCGCCGACACTATCGCCATTCTTTTTTGCGCTATCTATAGCCTTCCTCATTTTCTCTGAAACCTTTTTATCAGGACACCTGACATCAGATTCTTCCGCCCTTAAAAAGATTTCTTCCAAATTTGAAATTTGGAATTTGGAATTTGGAATTATCTTTGCCCCTCCTATTTCTGTCACCCAACTCATAACCTTTATCCCAAACTCTTCCAAAAATCTTTTGCAAACAGCGCCGACTGCAACCCTTGCCGCAGTCTCCCTTGCGCTTGAACGTTCAAGTATATTTCTAATATCCCTATGGTCATATTTTAAAGCGCCTGCCAAATCAGCATGACCGGGTCTCGGTTTTGTCACTTCTTCTCCCATTGCCCATTGCCCATTGCCCATTGCCACTATATTCATAATCTCTTCCCAATTCTTCCAATCTTTATTTTTTATATTCATTGCAATGGGAGAGCCAATGGTTTCGCCAAATCTTACGCCAGATGTAATTTCAACGGAATCTTTCTCTATTGCCATCCTGCCGCCGCGTCCGTAGCCAACCTGCCTTCTGGCAAGTTCCTTGTTTATAAATCCCTCTGTAATTGAAAGATCTGCAATCATCCCCTCAAGGATTGCGGTTAAACACCTGCCATGAGACTCGCCTGCTGTTAAGTATCTTAACATAAATCACCTCTTCTATGCGGGTTCAATGAATTGAACCCCTACGTAGTGGCTTGATTTATCAAGCCCGATTAAAAAAAATGCACCTGCTTTAGAGGTGCATTTTTCAAAACCCGTATGCATTTTTAGCAGTCTCTCCTAATTTGCCGCATTCTCCGCTAATTTTTCCTTTAATATGGTCGGTGTAATAAATATCATGAGTTCTGCTCTAATATCTTTAACAGACTTGCTCTTAAAAAGCCATCCTAAAATAGGTATATCTTGCAGTAAAGGAATTCCCGATGTACCATCTGATTTGCTATTCTTAATGATGCCGCCTATAACTGCTGTCTCCCCATCCTTTACAAGTATTTCTGTTATTGCCTCTTTTTTGTTTATACTCGGCGCGCCGCTGGCTGACCTGAATTGACCAATCTCATTATTATTAACCTTTATCTTCATTATAATACTGCCGTCTGCTGTAATATGAGGCGTTACTGTAAGACTTAAGTTTGCATCTATAAATGTTGTCTGAGTGCCGCTTGCAGATGTTGTTTCAAAAGGAATAGCCTCACCCTGCTGTATCTTCGCCTCTTTATTATCAAGTGTTGCTATCCTTGGTCTTGAGATAATCTTTGTCATGCCTGCCTGTTCACCTGCTGTTAACCGCATATCAAGTATCAACGGATTGATACCTAGTTTTCCAAGCACAAAACCAAGTCCACCAAAGGCTCCAGCAGCAGGCAAATTCACAGCATAGTTTGTTACACCAGCACGTGCCGGCCACTCTTTCTTCTCAGAGGGATATACTCCACCGCTTTCTTTAGTAATATTATTCTGTACAGCCGGATTATGCGGCATCTGACCAAAACTTTTTTCCACACTTCCAAACACATCAGTATGCACATTCCCTGATGTTTTATAATCCACACCCCACTGAATGCCCAAATCTCTAGAAAAATTATTCCCAGCCTCAATAATCCTTGCCTCTATTAAAACCTGCGGTGTTTGGGTATCAAGTTTTTTTACAAGTTCAACAGCCTTTTTTATACTTGCAGATATATCGCTTATTATAAGCATATTTGTTCTTTCATCAATTGCAACCTTTCCCCTGTCGCTCAAGACATCCTTTATCTGTTTTTCCATATCCTTTGCTACTGCATAACTAACAGGCACAATCTGTGTTACCAAATCTCCCAGTTTTTCCGTTGCCTTTTTTGCGGCAAGTGCAGCATCATCTTCCTGCTTTATCTTTGTTAGGGTTGCAATTCGTACAATATTGCCTTCCTGCGTCTTGCCCAGCCCTTTAGATTTCAAGATTATATCAAATGCCTGATGCCATGGGACATCTACAAGACGGAGCGTTACCTTTCCTGCAACGCCTTCGTCTGCAATAATATTAAGGCTGCTGACCTCTGCCATAAGTCTCAAGAGGTTGCCAATATCCGCGTCCTTAAAATCCAGAGAAAGTTTCTTGCAAAGGTATGTAGCGGGCATCTCGGCTTTGCAATCTACTGGGGTCTCTCCTGTTCCTGATGCAGATGTCCCTGCCAGAGACCCTGACGGAGACTCAACCTTTTTCTCTCCTTTTTCTTCACTAAAGGCTGCATTTGCTTCAATCTTTGCATTGACGCCTGCAGCAATGCTTGCAACTGGCGTTACACCCTCTGCCTTGTCCTGTTTTTGCAAGGTTTGCTCGGAAGATATCTTCATTTTGTCATTGCGAGCGGGGTACCCAAGCAATGCTTGGGTCGGCGTGGCAATCTCTTTTTTTGAGATTGCTTCGTCGCTAACACTCCTCGCAATGACACTCTCACTCCCCTTTGCTGCCACCTGAGTCTGGACAGGGAATGTGAGATATATGTTATTATTATCCTGAAACACATCATAAAGCGCATTTTCTTTTAACTTAACAAGCACCCTTGCGCCTTTTAAAGCCTCGCCTGACATCTGAAATGAACTCACAGACGCAACAGCCGTATCCAGTGTTGACACATCGGCTGTCTTTTTTAATTCATCAGGCATATTAACATTTTTAAAATCAATAACAATGCTTTTGCCGTCAAGGGATTTTGAAAGTTTATAATCAGCCTTTTTTGAGGTTGTTATTGTCAATCTTGTGCCTGCTTGAGACGGCTTAAAGTCAATATTGCTGACTTTGTTTTCCAAAGTATTAGGTGAAGTCTCAGGCTTGACAGCGGCAATTTGAGAAAGCGGCGTCTTTTTTACCTCAACCCTGCCGTATGAAATAGTCATTGCCGCGCCTGTTACATCAACTGAATACAAGGGCAGATTCTTTGGAATAGATTCAAACACCAGTCTTATCTTATCCTTATGCTCGCCGAGCCTTATCTTTTTTATATGACTGCCGCCTATGTTTATTTCCTTATCTTTATCCGCAATAGCCGTACCAACACCCCATATATCAAGAACCAGCCTTGACGGGTCATCCAATCCAAAGGCATTATAACTGCCAATATCTCCGTCCGCAAAAACCATTATTTGCGTCAAGTCCTTTTCTTTTTTAATAGTTTCTATGGCAGTAATCTTTTCAGCCTTTGCCCGATTAAGACCTTCGGGCACAGGTTTAACAGGCTCTGCTCCCCGATTAAGAACTTCGGGGACAGGTTTTTTCTCCTGCGCCTTCACCTCTTGAGACGCAGATGTATTCAAGGTTACGAGCAGTTTTCCTTCCTGCACATCAATCTTATAATCTGCATCATTTTTTAATCCAATAGTCACTCTGCCTATCTTTGTCCCTGCCTGCTCCTTGCCATAATGGGCAGTTGTAATCTGGGTTATAATTCCATTTTCAACAGTAACCGATTCTTTAACCTTATCAATATCTGCATCTGGTATATCTATAACCAAACGAAAAGGTTCTGACAGTTTAAAAGCGGTATAAGTAATATTGCCTGTCCCTTCAATCGACACCTTTGCAGTATCACCTGACTTATCAAATATTATATTATTTATCGAGACACCTTGTTTTTGCTGCTGGGATATTGGCTCATCTGGCTTTACCTGCGCTGTCTTTTGCTGGCAGCCTGTAAAAACAGTGAAAAGTGAGAGGTTAAGAGTGGCAAGCAAAAAGAAAGTTTTGAGTTTTGAGTTTTGAGTTTTGAGTTTTCCCTTGACCCTTGACCCTTGACCCCTGACCTGTATTTTAGTATTCATCGTAGTTCCTCCCCTTTTTGCGCAGGCAAAGCCAGAATAATCTCATTTGTCTGAACTGTGCCCAAATAATCTTTATATTTTTCCTCTATTATGATTTGATTATTCAAGACCTTTGAAACCTTGCCGCCCTTATTGCCGACAAGGTCGCCATTTCTTACTGTATAACCCTTTCCATCCGGCGTTTCTACCATTGCTACAGAGCCGTTTAATCCCCATATCACTGCGACAAGTTTTAATACGCTTATTTCATATCTTTGAAGCGGTGTCTGCGGCTCTACTATCTGCGCCTCTGTCACAAGCCCCTTTGCTATAAACGGTTTGAAAGGGTTTCTTTTTGGAGATTCTTTTTCAACTTTTTTCCCGCCTTCCTCAATAACCTTTGAAAGCGGAGGAGGAGGCGCCACGACTGGTTTCGGAGGCGCAGCAGGCGGCGGTGTCTCTTTCTTGCAGCCAAATATTGAAAGCGCAAGAACTAGAGATATTATTATAAGTTTGTTAGATGGTTTTGCCATAAATTATTTTTTGTAAAGGCAATTCTTGAATTGCCCTTTTGCATGGCAGGGCAAGCCCTGTCACTACACATCTTATTTCTTGCCTTTTTTATCTTTTTCTGCTGCTTTTGCCGCCTCTTCCTCTCCTATAAATCTAAATGTTGTGGCCTTAAAATCTGCTGAAAGGACTATGTTCCCTTTTACATCCTTTGCATCGCCCAAGTTCAACTTCCCTATATTAACAATCCTCTGCAATTTAGCAATCTTTTCAAAAAACAGAAACACATTTTCATAGCCGCCCTGCACCTTCATATCAACAGGGACCTCGGCATAAAATCCCTTTGAAGATTCCGCCGCTGGCTTAAAGGATAATATATCCAAACCCGATTCTCTCCCTGATGAAGATATGCTGCTCAAAAGGTTTGGTATCTCTTTTTCATTTGGCATCTGTGTCAATGCCTGCGCCAGTTGGGCTTTAAATTCCTCCCTTTCCTTTTTAATCTTTGGAAGTTGGCTTGCTGTTACACTTTCATTATCAACCTCTTTCTGAAGCCCTGCTATCTTTGCCTGCAAATTTTTTGACTCGGTCATTTTTGGATAATATAAAAGATATCCATATATACCTGCTACAACAAGCCAAACACCCCCAAGTATCATAACCTTCTTTGAAAGCGGAAGTTTCAATATAAAGTCAAGATTTATATTTTTCAGGTCTTTTATATCAAGCGCCATATTATGCCCTTCCAGCGGTTTGAGAAGTCTTTTCCATCTTTATTGAAAATTTCTTAGTCTTAATGCCGCCCTTTTCTTCCATTTCCACAATCTCAAGTTCAACCTTTTTTATGCCCGGCATCTTCTCCAGATTCTTCATAAACTGCGATATGTCCTCGTCGCCAAGCGCATTGCCTGTAATAGAAATATTTATTTCAGTGTCGCTCAACTTATTTATCCACGCCCTTTCCGGTATTGCCTTGCCAATCTCGTCAAGAAGCCTTGCCGGACCAGCCTTGTTATCCTCCAACTGCTTTACAATATCCAGTTTTTCCTTAACAATCTTATTTTCTTCCCTAACCTTTGTGAGTTCCCCTGTCTGCGCCTTGAGCACAGCCAGTTCTTTTTCCTTATCGCCGATAGTAACCTTTAACATACCTATATCCTTGCCCTTGTAATAATTAACAACTCCAATGATAATAAATAAAAGGACAACTGACAATCCTGCGATGGACAACTGCTGTCTTGCAGTCTCTTTTTTCTTTGCAGCCCTGACAGGTAATAGGTTAATCCTTATCATCTATCCCCCTTTCTCATCTATCCCCCAATTTCCTCATCGCAAGACCGACTGCAACCGCCAGCAAAGGCGATACCTCTTCAATATACTTCGGGTCAAAAGACCTCTGGTCGTATTCTATTGCATTAAATGGGTTTATCATCTCCACAGACAGCCCGGTCCTCTCTTGTATTATATTTGAAAGCCCTGTCACCTTGCTGCAGCCGCCGCTTAAATATATCTTTGTAATATACTCTCCCGGCATGCCGCCCAAATAAAAATCAATAGACCTTTTTATCTCAAGCGATATATTCCCGCAGACCTTTTCAATGACCGGCTGCGCCGCGCTTATATGAATATCACCGACTACCCCGCTAATCTTTAATGTTTCCGCATCTTTAAAACTTATATTCAACAGTTTTTGCATCTCTTCAGTAAAAAGATTCCCGCCCATTGTAATTGCCCTTGTAAACGCTGTTACGCCGCCCTTCAATATATTTATGCTCATCACGCCTGCGCCGATATTCACAATAGATATGTTCTCTGCCGGCACAACAGAATAATTTGCCTCATACATATTCTCAAGCGCAAACGAATCGACATCAATCACTACCGGATTCAGTCCCGCCTCTTTTATGACATTTGTATAATCATTTATCATATCCTTTTTAACAGCAACCAGCATGACATCCATCTGCCCCCTGCCCTCTGTGTCAGTCCCAAGTATCTGAAAATCAATATTCACATCCGCTATAGGAAACGGTATATACTGCTCTGCCTCCCACTGGATGCTCTCTGCAAGTTCATCCTCTGTCATTGCAGAAAGGCTCACCTTTTTTATAATTACTGAATTGCCTGCAAGCGCTGACACAGCATCCTTAACCTTTATATTTTGCTGTCCGAAAAGTTCCTTAACAGCGGTTGTAACAGTCATTGAGTCAATAATAGAGCCGTCAACAATCGCCTCTGGCGGAAGTTGGACAATGCCAGCCTTCACAAGCCTGTAGCCCTTCTTTGTCTCGGCAAGTTGGACAAGTTTTATAGAGTTAGAGCCAATATCAAGCCCTATAACATCTTTCTTTTTCTTGAAAAATGGAAGCATATATCTCCAGAAATCCAAATCACAAATTAAAAACAAATTCCAATAACCAAATCACAAATTCCAAATAAATTCCAAATCTCAAATTCCAAACTGTTTGTTTATTGGTGCTTGGTTATTGGTTATTATTTGGTGCTTGGTGCTTGTTTGTTAGTCCTTAAACACCTTGTTCTTTTCTGATAATTTCAAACCCAATGCCTGTATGATTTTTCTCTTTGTATCCACACGGCACTCGCAGCCCTTTTCAATCCTGTCTATTGTAAGCGGAGAAATCCCTGCCTTTCTTGCAAGTTCAGCCTTGCTTATGAGGAGGTTCTCTCTAACCCTTTTTAAGTTGTTTGCTTTTTTTGCCATCTGATATTTGAACAGCTGCATTTTTCTGTTATAGGTCTTAACAGAGTTTTCGGCAAAACTTTATTAAACTTTAGATAATTTGTCAAGATATTTTTCAATTCATTATAATTTAATATAAATTATGTATAATTATATGACAATATGCAAACATCTGCACCAACGGCACAGGCTCATAGAATGCCTTCTAGAAGGACATCTTTTCCAATCCTCTTGACCTGAATATTTTTAAGATGAACTGCATCCTTTAATCTTTTTATTCCAAGACTGCTTATCATTTGAATGCCATTGCCGCCTAATAAGAGCGGGGCATAAAAGATTAAAACCTTGTCAGCAATGCCGTCTTTTATTGCAGATGCGGCAAGCCTTGCCCCGCCTTCTATAAGAATGCTTGTTATTTCCCTTTTGCCAAGTTCATGCATAAGTTTTTTTAAGTCAACATGCCCGTCTTTTGAATCAACAAGAACAACCTCAGCGCCTCTCTCCCTTACTTGTTTAATCTTTTTTGGAGTGGCATTTTTTGTTGCTGCAATTATAAGTTTTGCTGCTTTTGCGTCAAACACATTTGCATCCAATGGTATCTTTAGTTTACTGTCAACAACAATACGAACAGGCTGCCGCGGGCCGATGGCTGCGGGTCGTTTAGTTTTTAAGCGAACCGTAAGAAATGGGTTGTCTTTTAACACAGTCCCGATACCGACCATAACAGCATCCGCATTTGAACGGAGTTTATGAACATATTCTCTGGATTTTTCAGATGTTATCCATTTTGACTCGCCTGATGATGCTGCTATTTTTCCGTCAAGAGTTGAGGCAAGTTTAAGCGTTACAAAAGGTTTTTTTGTTGTAATGTACTTGATATACGGCTCATTGATTTCTTTACATTCATGTTCAAGTATGCCTGTTTTAACCTCTATGTTATTTTTTTTCAGTTTCCTGATGCCTCTTCCGCTCACAATGGGATTTGGGTCTTTCATGCCGATAAAAACCCTTTTAATGCCGCTTCTAATAACAGCCTCCGTGCATGGCGGCGTTCTCCCATAATGGTCGCATGGTTCGAGCGTTACATAAAGGTCTGCGCCTTTTGCGCGGGTTCCTGAATTATTCAGGGCAATTATTTCTCCATGCGGAAGCCCTGCCTTTTTATGACAGCCCTTGCCTATAATCCTGTTATTTTTCACAACAACAGCGCCGACAGCCGGATTTGGACTGGTTTTGCCAATGCCTTTTTTGGCAAGGTTAACGGCAATATCCATAAAATATTCGTGTGTATTATTTTTCATTTTTTATTTTTCTTACATCAAGCAGTTCTTTAAGTTCCTTCATAAATTCGTTTATGTCTCTAAACTCCCTGTAAACCGATGCAAATCTGACATATGCAACCTCATCTAGTTTTTTTAGTTCATCCATGACAACCTCGCCGACTTTAGAAGATGTTACTTCTTTCTCGCCCAAATCCTGAAATCTTTGCTCAACCCTTTTTATAACCGTTTCTATCTGTTCAATGCTGACCGGCCTTTTTTCGCAAGCCTTCTGAATTCCTGCAAGCATCTTCATTCTGTCAAACGGTTCTCGTCTGCCGTCTTTTTTAACAACAAGCGGCAGCGCCTCCTCAACCCTTTCATATGTAGTGAAACGTTTTTCGCACTTCAGGCATTCCCGCCTGCGGCGGGTAACATCGCCGTCTTGTGAGACTCTGGAGTCTATAACCTTATCTTCAAGAAATCCGCAAAATGGACATTTCATAATTCCTGAATAACACTTCTATGTTAAAATCTCAAGACTTTTAGGTAATCTAAACTTCTCTGTGTAAATTCATTGATGAATAAAAAAAGAGGGTGTATTCTCCATGTATTATCAGCAAAATAAAACAAAGGAGGAATACACCCTATGTTGCATAGAGCAACAGTAAGAAATGTAAACCGGGGAAGGAGATTTTAAACTGTTGGCAAGGAAGGCATTAAAAAAGATATTGGAAGACCGGATGGAAGAAGATATGTGTGCCTATGTAGGTCTTCCTGCATACGAGAGAGGAGATAGTCGCTCAGACTACCGGAACGGCAGTTGGACAAGGCATCTTCTCTGTGAGCTCGGGGATTTAACCCTTTCTGTGCCACGGACAAGGAACAAGGGGTTCTATCCATCCGTATTAGACGCCTACAAGAGAAGACACAGGAGCATAGATGAGGTAATACTGGCATGTTTTGTATTAGGCCTATCCACAAGAAAGGCGGCAAAGGTATTAGCGCCTATGGCAGGGGAAAGCATAAGCGCATCAACCGTAAGCAATATTGCCAAGAGTCTTGATAAACATGTCCCTGCATGTATTAAGCAGGGAGAGGTAGAGAGGCATCACAATAGGCCGCTTCAGGATAAATACCGGTTTTTATTCTTTGACGGAGTGGTATTAAAAAAACAAAGGCGCTGCAAGTGTGCAGAAGAGGCCTCTTCCCGTTTAGAAACATAACGGGACAAGCTTATGCGCCTATGGGATAACCCATAAAGGGGTATGCGAGATAATAGACTTTCAATCATCACAGGGAGAATCCCAGGAGGCATGGATGGCATAGATAAAAATTATCTTTATACCTTAAGCCATCAACAAGGGTTTTTAAACGACCTCTACAAAAGAGGGATAACTGGAGATAACTGCGAGATTATCATAACCGATGGCCGCTAAAGGCCTTCATGCGGCATTGGAGCTTGTATATCCAAAAATCCAAAGACAAAGATGCTGGGCGCATGAGCCTGTCCTCATGAAAATGGGGAACAAGAAATGTGCTGGATAAGGTAAGAAAAAAGGATTGGGATTTGGTAAAGAAGGCAGTGCAGAAAATCCCGTATGCAAAGAATAGGAGAGATGCAACAAAGGCATATTGGCTTTTTGCGAATAAATGGCGCAATGCCTATCCCGATGCGGTTAAATGTTTAGAAAGAGATATAGATGATTTGCTGACATTTTTCAATGTCAAAGAATATGAGCTATGGTCAAAGATTAGGACTACCAATGCCATAGAGCGCACCTTTAAGGAGGTAAGACGAAGGACTCGTCCTATAGGGGTGTTTGCCAATAGGGAGAGTGTAGAGAGGATTGTGTTTGCAGTCTTTCATCATTTGAATGTCAACTGGGAGAATAACCCTCTGAATGAATTTACACATAAGGATTGACATTACCTACTTTATCTACGGCTTGACAAATCAGGATTGTTTGTAATAGGCTGTTAATAGAGATTAGATGTTGCCTAACAGGATGTTGAAAAAGTCCATCCATGGCTTTTTCAACTGCGGCTTGGACCAAGTAAATTCGTCCAAGCCTTGCAAATTGCTTAATTTTTTAAATCTCGCAATTTGGCAATCCATCCATGGATTGCATTAGCAGGTTGTCTTTCAACAACCTGCTAATATAAAATCAGGGGAGAGGATGTGATTGGGACGAGCATGCGTGATGCGCAAAAAATCTTAATAGTTGATGATGATGTTCTTATCAGAAACATGGTCTCGGATACCATTGCAAATGCAGGATATGAGGCAATGGCGGCTGCAGACGGATATGAGGTATTGCACAAAGTATCTTTAGACAAGCCTGACCTAATCCTTCTTGATGTGGTAATGCCGGGCATAGACGGCATTGAGGTTTGCAAAAGGCTAAGGGCAAACCATGACAGCCTTAGTCTGCCTATTATTATACTTACATCAAGGGCTGAAAAGGATGATATACTTAATGGATTAAAGGCAGGCGCAAATGATTACATTATAAAACCAATAGAGCCGTTAGAACTTAACGCAAGGATAGAAACACATCTTTGCCTAAAAAATTTATATGACAAGGTTAATGCAGAAAAAAATGATTTGTTCGCACTTTTATCTATATCCCAGACTGTTGCCTCAACCCTCAAATCAAATGATATAATGCATACCATCGTAAAAAAGGTGGCGGAGGTAATAGAGGTGTCCAGATGCTCTATTGTTAAGATAGGCAAAAAAAAGGATGTCGGCTATATCCTGACAACATACGAAGACCCGGACCTAAAAGATTTCCCAATAGAACTTAATAAATATCCTGAAATTAAGAAGGCAATTGAAACAAAGGGTACTGTTGTAATAAACGATATTCACAATGACCCTCTCATGATTGAGGTAAGGGATTATCTGAAGGCATTGGACTTTAACAGCATCCTGATTATCCCGATAATTGTTAGAAGCGAGCCTGTTGGAATACTTTTCTTAAGGACATCAAGACGGATTAAAACTTTTACTCCAAGGGAGATTAAGTTGTGTCAGGTTATAGCAAATCTTGCCGGCAATGCCCTTGTAAACGCCCACCTCTTTGAATCTATAGAACTTGCCAATCTGGATTTAGAAAGACTTGCCATCACTGACGGGCTCACTGGCGCATATAACCACCGTTATTTCCGCACAAGGATTGAACAGGAGTTTAACAGGGCAGCGAGATATAAAACATTCCTGTCCTGTATTATGCTGGATATAGATTATTTTAAAGATATTAACGATGCCTTTGGTCATGGGCAGGGCGATACTGTCTTAAAAGAGTTGACAGATATAATGAAAAATAATGCGAGGAACACCGATATAGTAGCCCGTTATGGCGGAGAAGAGTTTGTAATCATCCTTCCGCAGACTGATAAAGAGGGCGCTTTTATACAGGCAGAGCGAATAAGGAATGCTATAAATGGTTATAAATGCTGCATCAGCGATAAGTGCGTAATGCTGACTATAAGTCTGGGGGCTGCAACATTTCCATCAGAAAATATAAAGACCATTGATGATTTAGTTGGGGCTGCTGATGCCGCGTTATATGAAGCCAAGAAAGGCGGGAAAAATCGGACAGTATCTGCATATGAAATTAAATAAACACAACGACATAAATAAATCCACATACAGAGCGTCAGAACAAAGCAGACCAAGGCGCGACGAAGCGAGGAGTGAGGCGTATTTTCAGCATACGCCGCAGCGACGAGCGAGGAGCAACGCAGGTATGCGAAGTTATGACGCTCTGTATAATATCAATCTGATAAAATTTGATGAAAGAGGGCTTGTGCCTGCGATTGTTCAGGAATATTCTACAGGCAGGGTTTTGATGCTTGCGTATATGAACAAAGAGGCATTGGAAAAGACTTTTTCAACAGGAAAGGCACATTACCATAGCCGTTCAAGGAATAAACTCTGGCTCAAAGGTGAGACATCAGGAAATATTCAGGAGGTCAAGGCTGTTTATTATGACTGCGATGAGGATGCGATACTCTTGAGTGTAAACCAAACAGGCCCTGCCTGTCATACAGGCGAGGAGAGTTGTTTTTTTAGAAGGCTTGATAATGGGGATGCATCAGCCCTCAGTCCTCAGTCCTCATCAGTTCTGCCTGAACTCTTTAAGACTATAAAAGATAGAAAAAATGCATCTCCAGATAAATCATATGTGGCATCCCTTTATGCAAAAGGTTTAGATAAGATTTTAGAAAAGGTTAAAGAGGAATCCTCTGAACTTATTGACGCAGCAAAAAATGGTGTAAAAAAAGATATAGTCCATGAGACAGCAGACCTATGGTTTCATACACTGATTTTACTTGGAGAAATGGATATAGATTTTATGGATATATTAGCAGAATTTAAGAAAAGAGCAGGAATATCAGGAATAGAAGAAAAGGCAAAAAGAGGGGAAAATGGGTAAGAAAGCAATGACAGATATTGAAAAACAGGTATGCAAATTGGTTCAGGGAGATATGCCGCTTAATCCGCAGCCATTTAAAGAACTTGCCGACAAAATAGGTATTTCAGAGGATGCATTTATTTCAAAGATAAATGAATTTCTTGAAAATGGTTACATAAGACGATTTGGCGCAGCGCTTCGGCACAGAAAGGCAGGCATAACAGCAAACGGCATGGGTGTATGGATTGTTCCAGAGTCTGAAAGGGAAAGGGTTGGAAATATAATGGCGTCTTTTAAAGAGGTGAGCCACTGTTATGAAAGACCGTCTTTTGAAGATTGGCCGTATAACCTTTTTACAATGATACACGGCAGGACAAAAGAAGAATGTTTTGAGGTTGCAAAAAGGATTTCAGATGCAGCAGGCATAAAAGAATATAATATACTTTTCAGTTCGCAGGAATTTAAAAAAGAGAGCATGGTGTATTTTTAAAAAGAGATGATATGATTACACCGATTTTAAGAAGCAGATTACACAGATTTGGACAGGAATGTTGGTTTTTAATCTGTGTAATCGTTTTTTCAGAATCTGTGTAATAAATTTCTTTTAAAAGAGATTAAAATTATGAAAAAAAACTGCATTATCTTGTTCACTATCTGCGCTTTAATAACACTGCTTCCGTCCATTTCAGGGTCCCAACCCAAATCTCAATCCACTGACAGCCGCGGGGTAAAGGTCGTAGCGATTAAAGATGCTCAAGGCAAAGAAATAGGCTTATATAAAGAGAGCCATGCCCTGATAATCGGGGTGAGCGAATATACAGAAGGCTGGCCCAAACTTCCCGGCGTTAAAAAGGATGTGGAAGATGTAAAGAATACCCTTCAAAATCACGGCTTCAATGTTACAGTTGTTATGGACCCGAAGCGTGAACAGATGATTCAGGCATTTGAAGGCTTTATAAACAAATACGGGCTTAAACCTGAAAACAGGCTGTTGTTTTATTTTGCAGGACATGGTCATACTGTTAAGCAGTCCTATGGCGAAGAAATGGGATATATTGTGCCTGCGGATGCGCCTAATCCAAACAAAGACCCGGAACGTTTTTTAACAAAGGCGGTTGACATGCAGTTGATTGAGGTGTTTGCCAAACGAATACAATCCAAACACGCCATGTTTTTATTTGACAGCTGTTTTTCAGGCTCTTTGTTTGCCATTACCCGCGCAGTGCCTGAGAATATTTCGTACAAGACGGCAAAACCTGTCAGGCAGTTCCTTACATCAGGCAGCGCAGATGAACAGGTTCCTGACGCAAGCATCTTCCGCCATCAATTTATTGCCGCAATAAACGGCGAGGCTGATGTAGACAAGGACGGCTATGTAACAGGGACAGAATTGGGAGAGTTTTTGCAAAACAAGGTGATAAATTATTCAAAAGGCGCACAGCACCCCCAATATGGAAAAATCCGAAACCCGAATCTTGACAAAGGGGATTTTGTATTTGCTCGGATAAAGGGGTCAGAGGAAGATGCGTCAAAAAAAGTGACTGTGTCAGAAAGCCAGCGCATAGCAAGAGAAAAATTAGAAGAAGAGCAGCGCAAACTTGAGGAAGAGCGTCAAAGCATTGAGACAGAGCGCAAGCAGTTTGAAATTGAAACAGAAAAACAGCGGCTTGAACGGGAAAAGAAGAAGTTAAGAGAAGAAATGGAAAGCGCTGCAAGATTTGAGGAAGAGCGGAGGAAATTAGAAGAGGAAAAGAGAAAACTGGAAGAAGAAAAGAAAAAGATGGCATACAAACAGACGCCTTCATATGATATGGGTTATGTGCCTATAATCAACGGAAAGGTGCGGGAAGTAAAATTTTTTGAAACAGGATATGATATGGTTAAATATGAAAACAGAGAATATAGAACAAATTTTTCGCAAACTAATACCAGATACATAGGATGGGAGATTTACATAGACCATCCAATACCTGACCGTAAGATTGATTTTAAGATTGAGTCCATCTGGTATTATCCTGACGGGAGTGTTTTCGCTAGATACACGCACGACACCTATGTACAGACTGATTGGTCAACGTCTTATCATAATGCCAGTTACGGGTGGAAAGATTACTCGCAATCTAATTGGAAGACAGGGACATACAGGATTGATTTTTATGTCAGCGGCCAAAAGATAGGCAGCAGCGCCTTTACCGTATATTAAAGGACACTCTGAAAAACCCGTAAATGTCATTGCGAGGAGCGATTTTTGCGACGAAGCAATCTCTAACATATTGATTTATATAGAAGCGAGATTGCTTCGCTTTGCTCGCAATGACAGACTTGATAGTTTTTCAGAGTGTCCAAGTTTTTTGTTTCGCTGATTTTTTTTCTTATAATATTCAGCAGTCCAGTCTTTGCAGGCGCTTCCAAGTTCTATTACGGCACATCATCCCTTATGGTCATAGTTGAAAGGGAATCGGGGAGCGTCATAGTCATTGATTCGTCAAAACATAAGTTTCTTGGAAGGGTCAGCGGGCTTGGCAATCTAATCCATGCAACTGTTAAATTCTCTCCTGATGCAAGGTATGCCTATGTCATTGCAAGGGATGCAACCATAAGCAAGATTGATTTGCTGACGCTCAAACTTGTTAAAAAAGTAAAGGCAGGTCTTGACTCAGTCGGCGGCGTTATGACACAGGACGGCAAATACATCGCCCTAAGCAATTATGTCCCCGGCGAGGTAAGAATTCTAGATACAGATACATTAGAGACTGTGAAACAGATACCTGCTGTAAGGGAATATGAAGACGGCAAAAAAATCCAGTCCCGTGTTGTTGGGATTCTGGATGCCCCGGGCAATCTTTTAATATTTTCCCTGATGGATGCTGACGGCATATGGGTTGTTGATGGAGGCAAAAAAGATTTCCCTGTTATAAAAAAATTCTGGGATGTCGGCAAAACGCCGTATGATGCGCTTATAACCCCTGACGGCAGATATTACATGGCAGGTTTTTTAAATTCAAATTGGATGGGGCTTCTGGATACATGGGAATTAAAAGAGGTAATAAATATATTGACGCAAAAAGATGAGCAGTCAGCAAGTGATGTGCCGCTCTGGAAAATTCCTCATTTAAAGGGCTGGGCAATTGCTGGGGATACCGCAATCCTGCCAGCATTGAAAAAAGAGTGGGCATTGGTTTATAATAGCAAGACATGGGAATGGCTCAAGAATGTGCCTCTTGAAGGAACTGCGCTTTATACTGTTTCAGGACCTGACGGTCGTTATATCTGGGTTGATTTGGTTGGCAAGAATGGTGATTTGATACAGGTTATTGATATGAAAACACAAGAGGTTATAAAAACTTTAAACCCCGGCAAAGGCGCAACGCACCCGCAGTTTACGCCAAAGGGAAATAGTGTTTATGTCTCCTTAATGGATGAGGACAAGGTTGTTGTATATGATGCAGCGACATTTGAAAAAATAAAAGAGTTCCCTGCAAAGAGACCATCGGGAATATTTTCCACTGAAAGGGCGCATAAATTCGGAATGTAACTAAATAATACGATTATACTGATTACAAAAAAGCAGATTACGCCGAAGCAATCTCTTGAGATTGCCGCAGTCGCTTACGCTCCTTCGCAATGACAACAAGTTGTCATCTGTGTAATCGTATTTCAAAATCAGTGTAATCAACAAGGGTATATGGACAAAAACGAAACAATGGATAGAAAGACTTTCTTGAAAAAAGGGCTGTTTGCTGTTGCACAGCCTTTTGTTTCAATGATTGAAAGCAAGGTCAGGGATGCTACAAAGAGAAGGGCGGTAAGACCTCCCGGAGCAATTGATGAGGTTTCATTTTTGGGCAAATGCACACGGTGCGATGACTGCGTAAAGGCATGTCATCAGAATGCCATAAAACATGCAGGAGAGTTTGACGGCCTTGCAGTCGGAACGCCAATAATCGTTCCAAGCGAAACACCCTGCTACCTTTGCGACGATTTTGTCTGCATAAAGGCATGCAAAGAAGAGGCTCTTCTGATGGTTAAAAAAGAAGATGTCCGAATGGGTCTGGCAAGCATAGATACAAAAAAGTGCAACAGGTGGGCAGATATTGACCCGATGTGCGATTACTGTTTTGACCGCTGTCCGTTAAAAGGCAGGGCAATTTTTATGGATAACAGAGGTCCTGAGATAGATGATAAAAAATGTGCTGGCTGCGGTATTTGCGAATATGTATGCCCTGCTGACCCAAAGGCAGTAAATGTAATGCCTGTTTAATCAACACAGAGCGTCATAACTGTGCATACCTGCGTTGCTCCTCGGCTCGTCGTTGCGGCGTATGCTTAAAATACGCCTCACTCCTCGCCTTTGTCGCGCCTTGCTCTGCTTTGTTCTGACGCTCTGTATAAAAATATCTTATGAAAATGCTGCGACAGTTTCTATTATATTTCTTTACTTTTTTCTTACTAACCTCTTCAATCGCCTATGCTAAAACTGATTTAAGCGGCCAATTCTCCCCTCCCCTCATTTCAGACATTGCAAAATATGATTTTAAAAAAGCAGAAACTCATATCCTTAAAAATGCAAAGATTAAATTGAAATCAAAAGGATTAAGCAAAAAAGAACATGCTGAACTTTTGACCCTTTTATTGACTATCTACAAAAATTCGGATGACAAGAGCAATCTCGCTAAAACACTTGCTGACATAAGGGGTTTTTCACCTGATGCAGTAAGAGCAGACAAAACAGAAGCGGAACTTGAAACAGGGCTTAAACTCGCAAGGCTATATAATTCTGCATACAGCGTAAGAAAGGAAAAAATATTTAAAGACAGGGCAATCGGATTATTAAAGCAGATACAAAATATATATTTTGACAACAAGACAAATGTATTCATTGTAAATGTAAATGGAAAACCATCTGCAACTGCAACGGCAAATGCCGCTGCTTCTACCATTTTTCTTGAGGCATCAAAAAATCTTCAGGAAAAACCTTTTGAAGATATTGCGAGAGACAGCATTGCATATCTAAAAAATAATTTAATAAAAGGCGGCGGGGCATTCCACATATTTGATATAAACACATCCTCTGCATTTATGGATGGACAATTGATAGACAATGCAATGGCAGGCATCGCATTGCTGGAGGGTTATAAAAATTTTAAAGATGAAACAAAACTTGATGCTGCAAAAAACATAGCAGAGTTTATGCAAAAAAGATTATACGATGAAAAATTCGGCGGTTTTATTCAGAGGAACAGCAATTCTCAAGAATATTATTCAGAGGGAGAGGAATTATACATAGGCGACAAGCCATTTGAGGAAAACGCAATTGCAGGATATTTCTTTGAGTCCATATATGAGATTACAGGCGATGCCAGACATAGCGATGCCGTAAAAGGAACTCTCGGCTATCTTGCCCCATTATATAAAGATATATCCCCTGAAAAACAAGCCTATTTTTTAACGACTGCCAACAATTATATCAAATCCATTGCAGCAGCAAAAAAAGAACCTCGGACAGAAAAACTTGGATGGGAAACAGAACTGCCGAAAACAGGGCTTTTGCCATTGGCAATACTTTCATTTTTAGCAGGCATCTTAAGTTTTTTATCGCCATGCACCTTGCCGATTCTTCCGGCATATTTCGCATTTGCATTTCAGGGCGAGAAGAGACGGATAATGGCAATGACATTTTTCTTTTTTCTTGGTTTAGCGCTTGTTTTTTCTATAATGGGCGCAACAGCAAGTTTTATCGGTTCATTTTTAAAAACAAACATTTCAATAATAACAACTGTCGGAGGCATCCTGATAATCATCTTCGGTTTTATGTCCCTCATTGGCAAGGGTTTTAGCGGCGCCAGAATCTTTCAAAAAAGCCCTTCTGCAACACTCGGCGGTTCATTTATATTTGGCGCGGCAATGGCATTCGGCTGGACAGCATGTGTCGGACCAATCCTTGCAGGCATACTTGTCCTTGCAGCAACAGAGGAAAAGGTTTTAAGAGGCGTTGGGCTTCTCTTTATATATGCGCTTGGTCTTGGGCTGCCGCTTATGATAATTTCTCTTTTCTTCAAAAATATGAACAGGGACAGCATATTCTGGAGGTTTTTAAAAGGCAAAGGATGGGAAGTAAATATTTTTGGCCGCACACTTCTTTTACATTCCACAAGCATAATAAGCGGCATTATATTTATATCGCTCGGCGTGCTTATGGTAAGCGGGTATCTCGCATATATAAATAAGATAATTCCGCTTTCAACACAGGTCTGGTTTGCAGATATAGAGGACAAACTGATGGAGATGTTTAAATGATAAATACAGGCAAAGGTAGAGGTAGAGTCATAAGTATTTGGAATTTCTTCTTTACCTATACCTTTACCTGCCTTTTCATTCTGTCTTCTGTAGTTCATGCCCAACAAATTGTTTTTTCACCCGGTATTCCTGCGCCATGGGATAAGGGAGATGTTGAGCCCGGCGCTGTTATAAAAGACGGCTCTCTATTCAAGATGTGGTTTACAGGTTCTGATGGGAAAAAATACAGTATCGGTTATGCAGTGTCAAAGGATGGCATAAACTGGCAGAGGCATGAAAAACCTGTGTTTGAATCGGGTGAAGAAAATAAGTGGGATAGTTTTTCTACTGCATACCCATCTGTAATAAAAGACGGGGATATTTACAAGATGTGGTACACAGGCTCCAGCGGCAAGAAACTTTCAATAGGCTATGCAGTGTCAAAGGATGGGATTTCATGGGAAAGAAATGAAAAACCTATGTTTGAGCCTGATGAGGAAGATGTATGGGACGGCTTCAGTGTGCTTTATCCAATGGTGATAAAAGAAAACAACAAATACAAGATGTTCTACACAGGCACAGCAGGCATATCATATAAAATCGGCATTGCAGTATCAGATGACGGCATCAAATGGAAAAGAGCAGAAACTAATCCAATAAATCTTGGTGAAAAGGTTCATTCATTTCATCCATGGATTGTTAAGGATTTAAAAGAAGGCTACAGCATGTGGTATTCAATAAAGGAGTCTCCTAAAACAGGATTTAAGATTGGCTCTGCATATTCAAAAGACGGCATTAAATGGGATGTAAAAAAAGAGGCATTAAAACCATATCTTGGCTGGGACATAAAAGAAGTTTTTAAGCCTGTTGTATTGCAGGAAGGCAATAAGTATAAAATGTGGTATGCAGGTTTTGACGGCAGAAAAACAAGGATTGGCATTGCAGAATCCATTGACAGCATAAAATGGACAAGGCATGGGAAAAACCCTGTATTTAATGCAAGCGAAGGCGCAGGCTGGGACGGCGATTCTGTTTTCAGGGGCGGTATTATACAAGACGGGGGTATCTATAAAATCTGGTATTCAGGTTTTAACGGCAATAGAACAAGTATCGGACTTGCATCATTAAAAGGCATGGATTGGGAAAAGAGATTAGCGCCTGTTTTTTCTCCGGGAATTGATTGGGACAGGATGGGTGTCGGCTATCCGTTTGTTATGAAAGAAGGCAGTATTTACAAGATGTGGTATACAGGTTTTGACGGAACAATGCTTCAGATAGGTTATGCTGTTTCAAAAGATGGGATAAACTGGCAAAGGCGCGACAATCCTGTTTTAAAATCGGGTAAAGATTGGGATAAGGTGCAGGCTGCATATCCATTTGTGATGAAAGATAAAAACGGCTACAGGATGTATTATTCTGGATATGACGGCAAAAAAATGGGCATTGGCATTGCAGTGTCAAAGGACGGCATTAAATGGAAAAGGTTTTTAAACAAACCTGTTATTGAAGACAAAGAGGTTATCTCTCCATGGGTAACAAGGGATAAAAATGGTTATAAGATGTGGTATTCAGTTTATGGGGATAACGGCTATGAAATCCATCTAGCCTCATCTTTAGACGGCATTAAATGGACAAAACACGGCGCAGCAATAAAACCTGACGGAAAAATAAAAGATGTAAAAGGGGCAATGGTATTTATTGAAAATCAACTATACAATATGTATTATGAAGAGTTTGACGGGTTTAAAAACCGCATTGCACAGGCATTTTCAAAAGACGGCAAAGATTGGGAAAGGCGGCTGACAACTGCGATTGACCCTGGTCCAAAAGACGGCTGGGATAGTTATGGTGTGGGAGGGGCATGGGTTTTAAAGGAAGACGGCATTTACAAGATGTGGTATTCGGGACATAACAACGAAACATTTCGGATTGGATATGCGACATCTAAAGACGGCATAAACTGGGAAAGGTTTACTCAAAAACCTGTTTTTGATATAGGGACAAGCGGTTCTTGGGATGATGCGCATGCTGCATATCCATTTGTTATGAAAGATGGAAATTTATACAAGATGTGGTATTATGGCTATGGCTCGTCGCCGAAACAACCTCCCAGCATTGGATATGCAGCATCAATTGACGGCATAAATTGGGAGAGACCTGATGCAAACCCTGTTTTATCGCCGGGGGTGAAAGGGGGTGAAACAGGTTCATGGGATGATGAGATGATTGGTTATCCAGTGATTATAAAAGAAGGCAAGATCTACAAGATGTGGTATGCTGGGGCAAATGTATATGAGGAATGGCAAATCGGTTATGCTGAATCAAAAGACGGCGTCAAATGGACAAAATTTTTTGCGCCTGCATTAGTCCCCGGTGAAAAGGATGAGTGGGACGGTTTTGCAGTTTCATATCCAATGGTAATATCAGTAAAAGGCGGCTATTATTTATGGTACACAGGCATAGATGCAAGAAAAGACGGCAGCGCAATGAGGATTGGTCTTGCATATTCAAAAGACGGCATATCATGGGACAAAGGGGACAAAGTGGACAAAGGGACAAAGCCAGCCCTTGAACCGCAGATAGACATAGGCGACAAAGGCGAATGGAATGAGGCGTCAAGTTTCAGCCCAAGGGTGATGCTTGACGGCGATGCGTGGAAAATCTGGTTCACAGGCTTTGATGCAAAAAGGGGCTTTAAAATCGGTTACACAGAAAAGAAATACGAGGATATATTAGAATGAAGACTAAAACATTGCAAAAAGAGCGCGACGTGATACAGCAAATATACGATTTAATAAGCGAAGACCTAAAAAAGGTTGAGATTGAATTTAAGAAAAACCTGCATTCCGATATATTCCTCATTAGAAAGATGGGCGAGTATATACTGGGCAGCGGCGGCAAAAGGGTAAGACCTTTGCTTGTTCTGCTGTCTGCAAAATTATGCAAATACAATGGCGAAAGCCACATACCATTTGCGGCAATAGTTGAGTTTATACATACTGCAACGCTTCTCCACGATGATGTTGTTGACGAGGCAGAATTAAGGAGAGGAAAGGTGTCTGCGAATGTCCTTTGGGGCAACGGCGCAAGCGTGCTTGTCGGCGATTTTTTATATTCAAAATCATTTTATCTGATGATTGAACACGGCGATATGGAAATCCTTAAAATAATGTCAAAGACAACAACACAAATGTCAGAGGGCGAGATACTGCAATTATTAAAGAGCAATGACCCTGAAACAACAGAAGGAGAATACCTTGAGATTGTAAAGAATAAAACCGCGATACTCATGTCTGCTGCGTGTCAGACCGGCGCTATACTCGGCAGGGTTTCAAGAGAAAAACAGGAGGCAATTTCAAATTTCGGCTTAAATATCGGCATGGCATTTCAACTCACAGATGACTGTCTTGATTATACATCAAAGAACGAGGAACTTGGCAAGGCTGTCGGCAATGACCTGAAAGAAGGAAAGATTACGCTTCCCTTGATACATCTTTTGAAAAATTCCACGCCTGATGAAAAACAAGAGATACTAAAATTAATAGGGCAGGATGATTTAAACAAATCAAAACTTATATATGTGATAAACATGATAAATAAATATAAATCCGTTGACTATGCAATGGCAAAGGCAAAAAGATGCGTTGACGAGGCAAAGGCCTGCCTTGAAATATTTGAGCCATCTTCTGAAAGAACTGCTTTGATTGGTTTGGCTGATTATGTGTTTGAAAGGAGATTCTGAAAGCAGGGGCTAGGGATTGGAAAAAAAGATGGTAGCCGCACCCTTTATGGGTGCGTCATAACGCAGGCTAAAGCCTGCGGCTACCAGAATTTATGTCTAGTTTATTTAGTTCGTTTGCTATGATATCCATATTTTTAAGTAGAGACAAAAATAAATTTCATCTTAAAAGAGTAAAAATAATATGGAACTAAAAACCATAAAAATAGAAATCCCGCAGGGTGCAAATATCATTCTGGGGCAGACTCACTTCATAAAAACCATTGAAGACCTTTATGAAATCATTGTTACAACCGTTCCGCAGGCAAAGTTTGGCATCGCGTTTTGCGAGGCATCAGGTCCGTGCCTTATAAGATTTGAGGGCAATGACAAGGAACTAACAGACAAGGCAGTGGAAAATGCATCCACTGTCGGCGCAGGGCATTTTTTCATAATAATCATAAGAGATGCGTTTCCAATAAATATCTTAAACGCTGTCAAGAACTGTCAGGAGGTCTGCAATATCTTCTGCGCGAGTGCAAATCCTGTCGAGATTATTGTTGCAGAGACCCGGCAAGGCAGGGGCATAATGGGCGTTGTTGACGGTTTTTCTCCAAAAGGCATTGAAACCGATGAAGATAAAAATAAGCGCAAGGAATTTTTAAGAAAGATTGGATATAAAAAATAGAGACATAACACTATTATCAGCCACGCATTACTCTTTATTTTTATGCTGATGCGAAAGCGACGGGGCAATCTTAAATGCCGCATCAAACGACTGTCTTGCTTTTTGCATATTTCCCATCCGTTCATATGCCATGCCAACGGCATAATGCGCTTCAGCAAATTCTGGCCTTAATTTAACCTCTGCCTCAAGTTCTATTATTGCGTTTTCCAGCAATCCATTTTTGATATAGATTATGCCAAGGTTATAATGCGCGTCCTTTATATTTGGATTAAGTTTAATCGCCTTTCTATACTCCGAGACCGCCTCGTCAAACTTCCCTCTTTCCTGATATAAGACCCCGATATTGTAATAGATATCAGCAAAATCCGGCCTCTCTTTAAGCGCGGCATTAAATTCATCCATTGCATGGTCCCATTTTCCAATATCGTGATAAAGTATCCCAAGGTTCAAATGCGCCTTAAAATAACCGGGGCTTATCTTTAACACCTCTTTATATTTTATTATTGCATCATCAAACAGTTTAGCCTTTTCAAGACTGTTGGCAAGATTGCATATTGCATCAACAAAATCCGGCTTGATTGAAATGGCTTTATTGTATTCCTGAATCGCTCTTTTATTTTGTCCCATTGCCGCATATACAATGCCAGTATTATTGTGCAAAAGGTGGGAATTGGGCATTATATGAAGCCCTATCTCATACATCTTTAACGCCTTTTCTAAAAGATTCTTACCGAAATATGCATTGCCGAGGTTATTATAACCCCTTGCCTTTTCATGAGATTTTAAGACAACATCTGTCCATATTGAAAATTCATCCTGCCATACGGCATTCCTTGCGCTAGAGCCTATAAAAAGGGTTAAGATTATAATAAATATCAAAACATGTCTCATATCATACAAGATAGCAAAGGTTATATTTTTTGTAAATCATTTTGCAATATCATTAACATAAAAATCTTGACAAATATCATAGCAAGTTAGTAGCATTTAATTTTAAACTTGATGTAATTTTTTTGCAAAGTTTATGTTTTTAAAACTGTAACTTGAAAGGAGGTGATTTTTAGATGAAAAGGATTATTGCTTTTATCGCTGTAATATTATTGGCATCTCCAATGTTTATTGCAACTTCTTGCGGTAAGAAGGCAGAGGAAACAAAGCCAGCAGAAACAGCAGCACCGGCGCCTACAGCGCCTGCGCAAGAAACAGCGCCAGCACCGGCAGCAGAACCTGTTAAAGAGGCCGCTCCAGCAACACCTGCGCCTGCTGCACCAGAAAAAAAGTAAAAATCAATCGGACTTAAAAGTTTTATATTGAAGAACCCCGCAGCAAACTGCGGGGTTCTTCACGGTAAGGAATTTCATTATTTATATAGCTCGCCTTGACCCCGCTCCAAGGAGCGGGGTCAAGGCGAGCATCCCGTTCAACACAAAAAGCCTGTGAATGATTCACAGGCTTTTTGTGTTTTCATTGCAAATTTAGAAAAAGATTCACCGTTTTTTCAAGAGATTCTTTTTTTGCACTGAAACTGGCAGGATAGAAATTTAAAAGAAGAGCAAAGAAAAAAGGGGTGGTAGATTTATTTATTGATTGGCTTGACATGCTTAATATTCTCCTTGACAGTTATATCTTATAATTATATTTGGCACCAGTAGACATATCATCAAAATTACGAAAGAAAGGAGGTGTAAAAAAGATTATTCTATCACGAAAAGATAGAGCAAGCCTTTTATAACAAATTTAGTAAAAAAACTAGGCAAAAAGGAGGGTAAAATGTTTAAGAAAGTCATAGTCATGGTATGTATTAGTGTATTTCTGACAACTGCAATGGCATTTGCAGGTTCAGACATCAAAGGCGCAGTTATCAATAAATCAGATGTAAAAGGCGCGGCAAACATTGCAATCAACGAAAAAAACAAAGCCAACATGGGTGCAACAAATATTGAAGACTCAAAGGTTAAAGGCGCAGTCATCAACCAGTCAGATGTAAAAGGCGCGGCAAACATTGCAATCGGTAAAGGAAATGAAGCCAATATGGGTGCAGTTAACATAAAAGGTTCTGATGTTAAAGGTGCCGTAATCAATAAATCAGATGTAAAAGGCGCGGCAAACATTGCAATCGGCGAAAAAAACAAAGCCAACATGGGTTCGGTTAACATAAAAGATTCAAAAGTTAAAGGCGCAGTCATCAACCAGTCAGATGTAAAAGGCGCGGCAAACATTGCAATCGGCAAGGGCAACGAAGCCAATATGGGTGCAGTAAACGTAAAATAAGTTTATTAATGTTTTTACGGGGGTGGGATAGAAAGTCCCATCCCTGTAAAAACACTATGGGGCAATTTAAATGAGAAAAATTTATCTATGCTCATCAATATTCATATTTACCATATTAATAGTCTTATCCCTCTCTACTCTAGCCATTGCAGGCGATCTTGACGATAAGATTGGGAAATATACCGATGATGATATTCAGTCTGACCACGAGATGGGGGAATTCAATCCAAATATAAAATTCAAGAAGATGGATGCAAAGAGCAAGGCAAAGGTAAGGCAAAAAAAAGGCGACAAAAGCAAGGACGGCAGTTCATCAAGCAAGTCTGGCAGCGGTAAAACTGATGCATCAGGAAATATGAACAGCGTGGTGCTGGGCCCAGGCGGCAGCGTAAAGGGCGATATTATTATCATTGACGAGAGCAGAGGACCAAAGACTCAAATAGTGGATAAATAGCTTATTGACTGCTTTTATTTGTTTGTATTGCCATGTTCAGATTATAATTAGATGCGAAAAGAATCTGCCTGAATAAGGCATTGAAGATATATCCAGCATAAACATTTCAAGAGAGGAGATAGATATTATGAAAGGTGCTGCAAGAAAATCTATATATGTTGTTTTACTCTCTTTAACATTGCCATTATTCTTACTGTCATGCGCCACAACAGACCCAAAGCATATGGAGGTGCCAATAGAGAAGACTGCCCCTGCAGAGAAAGTTACCACCTTCACAGAAAATTTAAAGACCTTTGGACTGATGATGGAAATTCACAGGGCGCAGCCGCTAAAAGTTATGGTAAAAGATATTGTTGATAAAACAGGCGCATCTGCCGCAACAGGAAGCGAAATACAGCAGAATATAACAGAGATTGTCAAAAGCACGCTCAATTCTATGGGCGAAAATGTTGTTTTCATTGAATATGACCCTGAATTTGTTCAGTCCATGCAGCAGACCGGCTATTCAGATTTCAGCAATAGGTTAATACCTGACATTGTGGTAACCGGCGCAATAACCGAATTTGACAGGGCTCTTGAATCATGGGACAAGGGCATGGATGTAGGCGCTGAAGTGCAATTCTCACATGTAAAAAAGTTCTTGCCGTCACAAACCATCAGTATGGAATACAGCGATGCTGCTATGGCTACAAAAGCCCGCATTACAGTAGATTTTAATTTAAAAGATTTCAGGACGCTTGCTGGCATCCCCGGCATGAATATCGTGAATGCCATAGAAGTACAAAAGGGACAGAGAAAACAGGAATTTGGAATTACGCTTTTCGGCCCTACTTTTGGTTCAAAAGGGAGCAGAAAAATAGTTCAGGGAAGGCATGATGCTGTCCGTCAAGTTGTTCAGTCCGGTTTGATACAGCTTATGGGAAGATATGCGGCTGTGCCTTACTGGAAAGTCTTTGGCGAGGAATCTGTTCCAGATGATACGGTAATTAAAAGCTGGATGCGCGGATTTCCAAAACTGGATGATGCCAGCAGAATCACTATGATGCAGGAAAAACTGTACTTGCATGGCTACGATGTTGATATAAACGGAAAAGTAGATGAAAAAACAAAAGCAGCCTTCTCAGATTTTAAGTCAAAAAATAATCTGACTGGGGGTTCCTTGAATGCAGACACATTCCTTAAAATTTACTTCACCGTTCCTGTAAATGAAAATGTTTACGCTAGATCGCAGGCAATGGGTAGTGGCGGAGGGACAGAGATAACTCAGACGCCTTCACCTTCCCAAGTAACTCCTCAACAGCAGCAAACTGCCGCAAGCAGCGCCGACCAACAGCAGAATCAGCAGGATGATTTCGGCAGGGCAGGAAACCTGATGACTCAAGCGTACGGACGCTTTAAACAAAATGATTACCAGAATGCGGCACAGCTTTTTGAGGAATCAATTAAGGCATTGCCTACGCCTGTTGCCTACTACTATCTGGCGCTCTGCTATCAGTTTTTACAGGACAAAAAAATGGCAATAACACGGCTGGAAGACGGCGTTCAAAAATTTGGACAAGATTTCCCTCTATGGAAGGCCCTCGGCATGGGTTATTATGAAGTTGGAGATGAGCAGAAGGCAAAATCAGCATTTAAAAATGCCTTGGCGCTAAAATCTAATGATAAACAGGTGCAGTTCTTCATAGAGAGGATTAAGTAATAGGCTTTATTCTCATTATTTCTTCTTTAAATTCTCAAGCCTCTCTTTTATCTCCTTATCATAGCCTTTGTCAGTGGGGTTATAATATATTTTCCCCTTCAATGCGTCTGGCAGATAATCCTGTTCTGCTTTGCCTTCTTCATAGTCATGCGGATATTTATACCCCTTCCCATAACCAAGTTCCTTCATAAGCCCTGTTGGAGCATTTCTGATGTGAAGCGGGACAGGCAATGCGCCTTTTGATTGGACATCTTCCAAAGCCTCAAGATACGCCATATATGAGGCATTGCTCTTTGGCGCACTCGCAAGATATGCAGCGCCCTGCGCAAGCGGTATCCATCCTTCCGGCATCCCGACAAAGTCAAATGCGTCTTTAACCGCAATAGCAACCTGTAAAGCCTTTGGGTCTGCATTGCCGATGTCCTCAGATGCAAATATTACCATCCTTCTTGCTACAAACATAGGGTCTTCGCCTGCCTCCAGCATCCTTGCAAGATAATATAATGCTGCATCAGGGTCGCTTCCCCGCATTGATTTTATAAACGCAGATATGACATTGTAATGCTCTTCCCCATCTTTATCATATAATAATGCCTTCTGCTGGATTGCCTCTTGGATTATTTCTTTTGTAATATGCCTGACACCGTCTTTATCAGGCTGGCTCATCATAACTGCTGTTTCAATTGTGTTGAGGCTAGACCTTGCATCGCCGTGTGAATATTCTGCAAGGATGCCTATTGCGCCATTTTCAATCTTTAGACTGTAATTGCCCAGCCCTTTTTCTTTATCATCAATCGCCCTCTGGATAATCTTTTTAATATCATCGCCGGTCAACTGTTTTAATACCAAAACCTTACACCTTGAAAGCAGCGGCGCATTTACCTCAAATGACGGATTTTCAGTTGTAGCGCCGATTAGTGTTATTGTGCCGTCCTCAACATGATGAAGAAACGCATCCTGCTGAGATTTGTTGAATCTGTGGATTTCATCAACAAAAAGTATTGTCTTTATTTTCCTATAAGCAAACTCATCCTTTGCATCTTTTATAACATCCCGAATCTCCTTTACGCCTGAGAGGACTGCGGAAAATGATATAAACCTGCTTCCTGCTGCCTCTGCAATTATATTTGCAAGGGTTGTCTTGCCTGTGCCCGGCGGCCCCCAGAGTATTAGTGACGGAATCTCCTTTTTCTCAATCAGATTCCTTAAAAATTTTCCATCTGCAACAAGATGCTCCTGTCCTACAAATTCGTCAAGGGTTTTAGGTCTCATCCTGTCCGCAAGGGGCGCTTGAGATTTTGCAGGTTTTTTTGTTTTCAGGTCAAATAATTCCATGAATTCATTTTATCACAAGCACCTTTTTTTCATAAAATTTTGATTAGCAGGCTGCTATACACAGCGTCATAAGTAGAACAGCATACAGAGCGTCAGAACAAAGTTAGAATACAGGTGTTAGGGATTAGGGATTAGTTTTTTTACTAACCCCTAACTACTAAACCCTAATCCCTGCCTCAATACGCAGGTATGCGA
>JACRNI010000098.1 GCA_016234925.1 Deltaproteobacteria bacterium
CCATGACCCATAATCTTTTTTATAGCATATATTGGCTTGCCTTGGGATTCGTGATATACCCGCGCCAGCATCTCTCCGAGAAGACCCATGATAATGAACTGCACGCCCAAAATTATAAGCAATATGCCCAAGAGAAGCAGCGGCCTGCCGCTAATATCATAACCAAAAACGAGTTTTTCAACAGCGAGATATAATGATATTAAAAATCCAAAAACCCCAAATACAATCCCTGCCGGGCCGAATGCATGTATTGGACGAGTGGAAAAACTCTGAAGGAACTTGATGGTTACAAGGTCAAGTATGACCCGCAGTGTTCTGGATATGCCGTATTTTGACTTCCCAAATCTCCTTGGATGATGCGTTACTACAACCTCTTTTATTGAAACTCCGAGCCAACTAGCAACAGCAGGTATGAACCTGTGCATCTCGCCGTAGAGTTTTATATTTTTCACAACCTCTTTCCTGTATGCCTTGAGTGTGCAGCCGTAGTCATGCAGATAAACCCCTGTAACCTTTGAGATAAGCCAGTTTGCAAGCCTTGACGGAAACCTGCGTGTAATAAGTTTATCCTTTCTGTCCTTCCGCCATCCGCTTACTATATCCACATCTTTTATGGCATCTATGAGTTTTGGAATATCATTCGGGTCATTCTGCAAATCCGCATCCATTGTAATTATAATGTCGCCTTCTGCATAATCAAAACCTGCTGCCATTGCAGCGGTCTGCCCAAAATTTTTTCTAAAACCTATAACTATAACCTTATCATCTCCAGCCTTTATATTTTCAAGTATGGAAAAACTTTTGTCTATTGAACCGTCGTCAATAAAGATAATTTCATAATTCTTCCCAATGGAATCCATTACTTTTTTAATAGATTGATAAAGAAGTGGAATGTTCTCCTCTTCATTATAAATTGGGACTACTATTGAAATACTGTCCAATATCTCCTCCACTTATACAGAGCGTCATAACTTCGCATACCTGCGTTTCTCCTCGGCTCGTCGCTGCGGCGTATGCTTAAATATACGCCTCACTCCTCGCCTTCGTCGCGCCTTGGTCTGCTTTGTTCTGACGCTCTGTATGCTGTTCTACTTATGACGCTGTGTATACTTACCACTTACCACTTGCAGTTTCACTAATGCCTTTAAAACCATAGCACTTAAATATTGAAAACTCTCTTGCTAAATTATTATTTCTATAAATTTTAAGCGTTGGCTCTTTTTTGCAATCTGAGAATGCCATCTCAACCTTTTGATCAAGCGCTGCATCGCCATCTTTGACATATACCGCATTTTTATCAATATTGGAATCAAAACCTTGCCACAGATCATATTGATTCATCCTCCTGCCAAGGTTTACATTATATGTAATAGGATTGCCTTTTACATAAAATGCAAGTTCGCTTGCAACTTGATAACTGTCGCTGAATATAAATGCATCGCCGCTTTTTTTCATCTCATCAAATACCTCGCTGACATTCTTGCCAAGTTCCTGCCACCCTATTAAACGGTTTGTCGGGTCATGCCTTGCCTCCAAATCTATATTGCCTATATTGAGCAAACGGGTATCGTGGATAATGATTGTTGTAATTATGCCTGTTGTAATGGCCATAACAATAAATAGTTTAAGCCATATTTTCTTCTGTTGAAAAAAAAGCCTTTCATAAATACCGCCTGCTGCAATAAATGCTGTAAAATATGCAGGCGCAGCCCAGTTTGCCTGAACCTTTGCCTGAATGCTCTTTAAAAGAAAGAATGTGAATACAGGGGCAGCCATTGAAAAAAGCAAAAGACAATCTCTATCATTATTCTTAAAACCAAAAACCCCTGCTTTCCACATGCCGAACAAAAGCCCTAAAAATATAAACGGTGTTATCACGGCAAATTGCGAGCCAATAAATTCTAAAAAATCCTTCAAAGAAATCTTTAAGCCGTCAGAGACATGAACCTGCCCTGCGGTATGCCTTATTGTCACCCAGTCATGCTGAAAATTCCAGATAATAACAGGGCTGAATATAACAATGCTTAATACAATAGCAATATACGGCTCTTTTCTCATCAACCAGAACCTATCACTTTTTGAAAATAACAAAAACAAGGCAATACACGGGTATATAAGCGCCATTGTATATTTTGTTAAAAGACCAAGTCCGATAATAATGCCCAAAAGATGCCACAGATTAGGGGCTGGCGGTTGTATTACAGCTTTTCTGAAAACATACACTCCCAAACCCCAGAAAAGTATAAACGGCGCATCTATTGTCATAAGTATTGCGCCTGCTGTATAAAGCGGCGTCAAAGATGGAATGAGCGCTGCGCAAAAACCTGCCCTTTCACTTTTAAAAATATCTTTTGCAATGGCATACAAAAGTATGGATACGAATACAGAGATTAAAACTGCGCCGATCCTTACAGAAAATTCATTGTTGCCGCCGATTGCTGTGAGCAGAGCGATGATATATGCAATCATCGGCCCTTTGCTGTAATAACTCAAATCAAGCCTTCTTGACCATTCCCAATAATGAGCCTCATCAGGTGAAAGGTCAATCGGACCAAGCCATATATAAAAAAGACGAAGGATTGTGATGATTGTTAAAAATATTATAAAATATCGCCTGTATTGCAATCAGCCCTTTGCCTCCATCTCGTTAAAATATTTCTTTCCAGCACAATTACAAAACCGCTTATTGCAAAGCCTAACAATGCCCCGACTAAAACATCAATAGGATAATGAACGCCAACATACACCCTTGAATATGCAACTAAAACAGCAATCGCAATAAAAACAGGCGATAATTTGCGATAGTTGTATGAAAGATAGAACATGCTGGCAAATATATTTGTTGCATGATTTGAAGGAAATGAATATGAATCGCCGCAGCCGACAAGCAGCCTAATCCCTGTAAGCGCATTGCAAGGCCTTTCACGATGGAACATATATTTCAAAAGATTGGCGCTTTGATCGCTTATTAAAATCACCAGTAAAATTATTAAGGCAGTTTTTTTACCTTTGCCTCCGCCTGTCAGAAATATCGCAAACCAACTAATCAGTATTATTTCTAAAAAATTTGCCTTGTTTGTAACAAACGGCATCAGGCTATCAAGAACAGGATTTGTCAAAACGCCATTAAAAAAATAAAATGATGCCTTGTCCAATTCCAATAAAGTTTCTAACAATTAACACCTATTGAAGTTTGTTTTATTTTGCCAAATTGTTTTTCAACTGCTGACATAACATCTTCAACTTTAATATCCTTCATACATTTTAAATCCTTGCACTTTTTTAAAAAACATGGACTGCAATCAAGTTCTTTTCTAACAACAATATGCCCGTTGCCATACGGTCCTGTGCGCCATGGCGCAGTTGGGCCAAAAAGCGTGACAACAGGCTTGCCAATAGCAGCAGCGATGTGCATTGGCCCAGAATCAACTGTTACCAACAACTTTGATAAATTTATTATCTCTGCTAATTCCTTTAATCCTGTCATGCCTGCAAGATTTATCGCCCTTTTATCTGTGAGGCTGTTTATCCTTTCTATTTCATCATACATTGAAGCAGCACCTGTTAAAACTATCCTGCTGCCAAATTTATCCATTACCATATTGCAAAGCAATGCAAATTTTTTATTATCCCAGAGTTTAGTTTCCCATCTTGCCATTGGATTGACAACAACAAACGGCTGCCCTTCCCATATTCCCTTTGCCTTAAGGATTGAAACAGCCTTGCGCATTTCATTTTCAGAGTGCGGCATTGGAAATTCAACACTTGCAGTCTCTGCGCCTATGTATTTCGCAAGGTCTAAATATCTGTCAACAGCATGAATATCAGGATTATAAGGAGGAAGCGCCTCATTTAAGAAAATACTGCTTAATTCTTTTGTATTGCTAAAACCAATCCTCCTTTTCCCTTTTGATAAAAATGCCCATATGCCGCTCTTTATCAAGCCTTGAAAATCTATGACAATATCATACGACTTGTTTCTTAAAATTTTTATAACGGCTGCCGCATTTCTCCATGTGTCTATTGACAATGGTTTCTTCAGCCACTTTTTTCGTTTTACAATTATACAATCATTCAACAGATTATGCCCTTCAATAATGGCGGAGGCATCCTCCTCAACAAGCCAGTCAATTGCTGCATCAGGATACCTCCGCCTGATTGCATAAAGCGACGGAAGGGTATGAACCACATCGCCGATTGAAGAAAGTTTTATAATGAGGATTTTCATAAAATTTAAGTTGAGGAGTTACAGAGTTTAGGAGTTCTGGAGTTATTTTTTTAACTCTTAAACTCCTTAACTCTTCAACTCTTTAAACTGTCTTTTATTATCCATTCAACAGCGTCTTTTAAATCATCAGCAATATAAGACGGCTGGGATTTAAGCATTTTTTTATGTTTCATTCCCTCACC
The DNA here is from genome assembly GCA_016234925.1 of Deltaproteobacteria bacterium. GTDB lineage: Bacteria > Desulfobacterota > GWC2-55-46 > UBA9637 > GWC2-42-11 > JACRNI01. Next base: position 4,411 of record JACRNI010000098.1, read on the forward strand.
AGTAAGAACAAGTATGTCCTTGCCGCCAATATTATGCGCAAGTTCAACATCGGAAACCTTGTCTCCGACAACATATGATTTTTTAAAATCTATATCCAAATCCTTTTTTGCCTTTTCAAGCAGCCCTATCTTCGGCTTCCTGCATTCGCAATTGTCATCAGGGTGATGGGGACAGTAATATATCCCGTCAAGATGAGCGCCTTGTTTTTTAAGAATCTCCTCAAGTTTTTTGTTTACAGCATCCGCTGCCTCTTCTGAAAAATACCCCCTGCCTACACCTGACTGATTTGTTATAATAATAACCTTGAAGCCTTTTGAATTAAGTTTTTTTATTGCAGATGCAGCGCCGTCAATAAGAGCCAGTCTTTCTGGTGAATCAATATAACCAGTATCCTCGTTTATTGTCCCGTCTCTATCAAGAAAAACAGCAGGGTTTCTATACATCTTCATATTTCTGCAAAAATTTCCATCTTTCATGTTCAAATTGAAAATCTAAATACAATTTCTAAATCCTAATGTCTAATATCTAATTTGGCATTTGAGATTTTATTTGGCATTAGGATTTAGAAATTTTACTGATGCATTATAGACATCTTCCACACTCACCATTTCCATGCACCTGTAGTGTCCATACCTGCACTCCCTCTCAAAACAAGGGCTGCATTCAATATCTTTTTTTACAACACAAACTTTGTCTCCGATTGGCGAAGTGAGCGCCGGGTCTGTTGAACCAAAGATTGCTGCTGTTGGAACACCAAGACTTGCCGATATGTGCATTGGTCCGCTGTCATTTGTGATAAAGAGACTACACTTCTTAATAATTGATATAAGTTCACGAAGATTTGTTCTAGCGCAGAGATTTATTGCATTAGTTTTGAGTTTCTGAAAAACCTCTTTGCAGATGTCATCATCTCCATTTGAGCCAAATATAATCACCTGCGCTGCATGTTCATCAATCATCCTGTTTGCAATATTTGCAAACCTTTCAGGAAACCACCTTTTTGCCATTCCATAACTTGCGCCCGGATTTATACCAATAATTATCTTATCAAAATTTAAGCCGTTTTCCTCTAAAAATCTTTGCGCCCGCCTGCTCTCTTCATCTGACACATAAATCTGAGGTTTTAAATCCCTGTCAACCTTGAGACCAATTTCTTCCAGTAAATTCATGTAATAGAAAATTTGATGGCATTTTTTAATCTCATCTTTAACCCTGACGGATTTTGTAAGCAGGAAACCCCTTACATCAGTTGAATAACCCCATGTTTCAGGAATGCCCGCCATAAATGCTAGAAACGTCGCATCAAAGGCATTTTGAAAAAGAATTGCAAGGTCATACCTTTTTTTTCGCAGCATCTTAATAAGCCTTATCCTGCCAAAAATACCTTTGTGCAGTCCATTTGAATCATACTCAATACACTCATCAACAGATGGATTATTTAGAAATATAGGGGCAACCCAAGGCTTTGCAAGGATTGTGATATTTGCATCAGGAAAATTGCCGCGTATAGTTCTGACAGCAGGCTCGCACAAAACCGCATCGCCAATCCAGTTTGGAACCCTGACCAGTATATGTCTTGCATCTTTCAAGATAAAATTCCCCATCCCAATCCTTTTATAATTGACAACCAAATTTTCATTATATATAGTCAATCAAATGTGTCAATTCTTTAAACTATGAATAAAAAATATAATGTTTATGACATCTTTATTTTTTTGATAATTTCAGGCGCAATGTTATATCTTGGCATCAGGGCATATAGCCTGGATATATTTCATGATGAGGCATTGACCTATATATATCTCATAGGCGCATATAAGTTGCTGAAATTATTTTTGAGCAAGTGGCAACTCCTTATCGGAATGCTTCTAATGATATTTAACCCTTTTTTGTTGGAAGTACTGTCCGCTGCCAGGGGCTATGCACTAGGACTCGCTTTTCTTACAATCGGGCTATATTACATCTTTGTAAAAATTGATAAATTTGAGCAGGACAAAGGTTACTATACAGCCTGTTCTGTTCTCATGATGTTTGGAGCTGTACTCTCCCATTTGACTTTTGTATATGTTTATCTCACAGCAATTATTATCTTATTTCTGCTGGAGATTATCAAGATACTAAAAGATAGTCAATCCTGTGGATATATAAAGCCTTTATTGAAAAAGGCAGCCCTGCATACATTCCTGCCTATTTTGTCGAGCATGCTATTGTTGGCCGCAATTTACTATAAGCCTCCTATCTTAATTAATTTTAGGCAGGCAAGTTTAGATATAGCAGCTCGCACAGGATTCTGGCAGGATACTGTAACAAGTTTGATTAATTCAATATTGTATGGTCAGAAATATTACTGGGATACAATGACCTTTGGCAAGATACTGATATTAGTATCAATCTTATCAGGCATGTTCATCATAATATGGGAAATACAGCGAGGGAAGGCAGCAGACCTCATCAGGAATAAGTTCCCGTGGATACTCCTTATGCTATTTGTATGCACCTTCGGCATCGTTCTGCAAGTTGCGGTCTTTAATACCTCGGTTTATGTAATAGAGCGATATGCCATATTTTACATACCTATGTTTTCACTATTCCTTTTAATGCTTTGGAAATACATTTTGTCTCATTATCATAAATATATCGCGGCGGCAACCACAGCATTTATGTGTCTGCTTACAGGGGTGCTGATGCTGCACTTTATTAAAAGCGCCAATCTCCAATACTCCTTTATATACAGGGAGGATGCCTATACAAAAGAGGTTTTAAATATGATAGTTGAAGAAACTAAAAAATACAATCTGCCGCCTGACACTATTAGAATTGGCATTAGTTGGACATTTGAGCCTGGTATAAACTTTTATATCCTAAAGAACAATCTTTATTGGATAAGATTTGTAGATAGAAGCGGTCCTTATAATATATTTGATTTTTATTATGTACTTGAACAGGACAAAAAGAAATTAGAACCCTATAATTTAATAAAGTTTATTAAAAAATATGACATAACCAGAACACCGGATGCACCGAATTATTCCTACTTTGGAGCGCTAAAGTAGGGATGTATTAAATCATGGGAGACCATAAAACATTTTTTAAATACCATTAGAATATATTAAGCCCTAAAACTTTTTGGTAAATAACCATTCAAGATATGAAAGAAAACCGCTAAAATTAGGTTTTAAGATGCATCCAACTCTTTATCTTCTTAATATAAGAAAATATAATTCGTGGCCTCATGTAAAAAGCAAAAAATGCCTTTTTTGAATACCTTACCAAATCTTCTTTTGTAAGACCATCTGGAATAAATACAGGATTCCACTCACTCAACTGGTTCCAATCCTCATAAAAACTGCCGTATCTGTCAACTACAGAATATACCTCTGTTCCCGGATGCGGAGTAAAAAATGTCATATGGAATTCATCAAGCGGTAATTCCTTAATCAATATTAAAGTTTGCGCCATGCTTTTTTTGTTTTCACATGGATGACCTACCATAAAAAAACCTACACACTTTATACCATTCTCTTTAGTCCAGTAAACAGCGTCCTTAATCTGTTTTATGGTTATTTTATTTTTTATCAAATCCAGAATTTCCTGTGAGCCGCTCTCAATTCCATAAGATATACTCCAGCACCCCCCTTCTTTCATTACCTTTAACAACTTTGGCGTTACCATGTCAACACTTCAATAAGGTCACTCTATGCAAAATTTATTGACAATTGTGAATTGCATGCTAAAATTGAGGCAAATTCTTTAAAAAGAAAGGAGGCGACTTTTAAAATCTTATGTATTACAAAATTAACAAAGGATAACCATGTTATCCGAGGAGGTGCAAGATGAAAGTCTTAAAAAAGGTTTTTGTTTTTCTTCTGGCTTATCTCATTGCCTTTTACCCAATTCTTGGGTCTTTGGCAAATGCCAGCACAAAGGGAGATGTGGAAGTCCCCTCTCCCCTAGCGTGAGAGGGCAAGGGTGAGGGGGTATTAGACAAAGCCGCAAAACTCCAAATCCAAAAAACTTTCGGCAAACTCCCACTCTATTTCATTCAGAATAATGGTCAGACAGATGAAAGAGTAAAATTCTATGAAAAAGGCAGCGGACATACAACATATTTTACAAAAGAAGGAGTTTGTTTTTCATTAGTCAAAAATCAGAGGTCAGACGAGATTGCTTCAGGGCTAAAGCCCTTCGCAATGACACCACTCCCCGACTCACGACTCACGACTCACGACTCAATTAAACCAGCCTCAAACAATTGATTCTATCAAACTAATCCCATTAAACGCCAACAAAGACTTTGAAATAATTGCAGAAGACTTACAGCGAGGCAAAGTCAACTACTTCATAGGCAATGACCAAAAGAAGTGGAAGACAAACATACCTACATACAGCGCAGTCAAATACAAAGAAATCTACAAAGGCATAGACATAAAATTCTATGGAAATAATAGACAGATGGAATACGACATAATAGTAAAGCCCGGAGGAGACCCGAATAATGTCCAACTGTCATATGAAGGCATAGAGGATTTAAAAGTAACAGAAAATGGCGACCTTCAGATTGTTCTAAAAGAAGGCAGCATCATCCAAAAAAAGCCCATAATCTATCAGGAGATAGATGGTAAGATAGTAAAGGTGGATGGGAGATTTAAGATACAAGACTCAAGACTTGCAACCCTTGACTCTAAACCCACGACCCTAGACCCTCAACAGTTTTCATACAGTTTTGAGGTTGCATCATACAATAAAGACCATGACCTTGTTATAGACCCTGTGCTGGTGTATTCTACTTATTTGGGAGGGAGTGGTACGGATTATGGCCGAGGCATTGCAGTGGATACCTCAGGGAATGCGTATATTACAGGATATACAAGCTCGACTGATTTCCCCGGTGCCTCACCAATACAGGGAAGTAATGCTGGAGATTATTATAATGCTTTTATAACAAAGATAAACTCATCAGGCAGTGCCATTGTTTACTCAAGCTATCTTGGCGGCAGTGCTATGGATTATGCTCAGGGTATAGATGTAGATGCATCTGGTAATGTCTATATAGCAGGTGCTACCCATTCTAGAGACTTTCCCACTTTTAATGCATTCCAAACAGTTAATCGTGGGTGGTGGAGGACTGCTTTTGTGACAAAACTGAACCCAACAGGTGATGGGCTTGTTTACTCTACTTATCTCGGCGGTAATGGGGAGGACTGGGCTATAGGTATTGTTGTAGACACCTCTGGAAATGCATATGTGACAGGTGGCGTTTCTTCTAGCGATTTTCCTACTGTTAATGCATTTCAGGCATATCATAGAGGCGGTTATTGGAATGCCTTTGTAACAAAAATAGACGCCACTGGTAGCAGCCTTGTTTATTCTACCTACCTTGGTGGTAATGGTGGTTGCTACTCTCTTGGCATTGCTATAGATACATCTGGGAATGCTTATGTGGCAGGCGGAGCATCAAGCGATTTCCCAACTGTCAATGCATTTCAGACAGCACTAAAGGGCGATTTTGATGTTTTTGTAACAAAATTGAATTCAACAGGTAATGGGCTTATTTATTCCACCTATCTTGGTGGTAATGGTAGGGAAAATAGTTTTTTTCATAGTATCGCTGTAGATAAATCCGAAAATGCATATGTAGGGGGTTATACATCTTCAACCGATTTCCCAACTGTTAATGCATTTCAGACAACACTAAAGGGCAGTCAAGATGTTTTTGTGACAAAGTTAAACTCTGCCGGCAATGGTCTTATCTATTCTACCTACCTTGGCGGCAGTAGTGGAGAATGGAATGATTTCGGTGGTGGCATTGCTGTTGATTCTTTAGGCAATGCATATATTACAGGCGCAACCGCTTCCACTGACTTTCCAACTAAAAATGCCGTTCAAGAATCTAATAGAGGAGGATATGATGCCTTTGTAACAAAGATAGATTCCTCAGGCAGTGCCCTTGTATACTCAACTTATCTTGGAGGGGGTAATAGCGAAGAAGGTTACGGTATTGCAGTAGATGCCTCTGGAAACGCATACATAACAGGACCAACAGACTCAACCGATTTCCCTACAGTTTCATCAATTCAGGGGAATAATGCTGGAAGTTATGATGCCTTCGTTGTCAAGATTGGAGAGGCTGTGAGCAAGATAACGGTTAAGATTGATATAAAACCAGGCAGTTTCCCAAATGCTATCAAATTGAAGGATACAGGCAGTATCCCTGTTGCAATCTTTAGCACCTCTACCTTTGATGCCAGAGACATTGATGTCTCTACATTAAGACTTAATGGAGGGGGAGTTAAAACAGTTAAAGGCAAAGGTTATCTTTCCTCATTGCAAGATGTGGATGGCGACGGTCTTCTGGATTTGGTAGTGCAATTCAATCGTAAAGAGGTGCAATTGACCGTTAATGATACCTCTGCTGCAGTAACAGGCAAAACCATAGACGGCAATATACTGATACAGGGAACAGATTCAGTAAAGGTGATAGAATAGGCTTGAGAATCATTGCAAAGATGTAGTAAGAATGCAGAGGGTACAGGAAAATAGCATTTATACACTGTGCCCTCTGTGGATGTTTTAAATATTGGAGGAAAAATTGTGACCTGTTTTAATTGGGATGTGTCCCTATTAAACTTGTCGTTTCTCTTTGATTACTATAGCGCCAGATGATTTTGCAATTTCACCAGTCTTATCAGTTGAGTTATTATCAAACACATATATTTTTGACTCGGGTAAGACTTTTTGAAAGTCCGTAAAGCACGGTATAATTACTGCAATATTTTCCATCTTTTCTCCGGTTGGTATTGGTATAAGTCCTGCCTTTTTCTTTACAGCGTTGACAATCAAGATAATATAATATTACTATAGGTTAACCGACAGTGTCAAATGAAGAAGAGATATCAAATATTCCTTTTATCAACCTTTTTAATATTCTTACAATTTGAGTGCTCAGTTGCCTTTGGTGGCACTATCTGGGAATTTAATAGTGAAGAAGATTTAAGAGGCTGGAGCGGGCAAAATGGCAGATTTAGTTTTATAAAACAAGATGGTTTTGTACGAATAGAGGGCAGTAAAGAGCCGGCATTTATCTCACCGCCTGAACTTAATCTTTCAATGGATAAAACATATTTTTTGAAGATTAGGCTTAAAAGTTCTGACGCAGTAAATTCAAATGGCTTTATTCTATTCAGGACAAAAGGTTCGCCCACATTCTTTTCAAATTCTTTTTTATCTTTTAACATCAAACATGGCGGTGAGTTTCATGACTACATGGTCAATTTTAAGGACTTTTTTGCACCAGAAACAATACTGGAACAATTTGCAATTACCTTTACAGGCGGAAACATAATTGAGATAGATTCTGTAGAGATATATGAACTTTCATTTATTGAATCAGCATGGCACAAAATAAAGCAAGGCTTTTTAGCGGAAGAGGTCATAAGGGGCGTAACAATTAACACTGTAACCACCCCATTGGTTGGCAGTATAACCTTTCCAGTATTTTTATATGGCATTGCACTCATCATCTCTATTGGTATAATCCTTTTTAGAAGAAGATGGACAATGAATGATATTAGCAAGGCAGTTATAATCTCTTTCATCTGCATCGGGTTTATATTCGCGCTAAGAATGGATTATAACTGGTTCAGGATATGGCAAAAAGATATTAAAATGCTTTCTGGGAAGAAGGTTGAAGAAAGAATAGTCACGCTTGAAGGCGCTGATTTGTATAATTTTATTAACCTTGCAAAAACAATAATCCCTAAAGATAAAAAAGCAAAGAGAATAACTGAAAGGGGAGATGACTATTTTGCAATCAAAGGGAAATACTATCTAATGCCAATTAAAACATCTAAAGACGGAGATTATATTGTTGCCTATATGGATAAAACAGTTGCATTCGACCCTGTCACAAGGATTTTAAGTAAAGACGGAAAGACAATTGTTTACCCTGTAGAAATGGTTTATAACTACAATAATTACGGATTCATTTACAGGATAATAAAATGAGTGAATTAAGATTATTATTCGCTTTGTTTCTGCCAACCCTTGTTGGTTTTTTATTTGCCTCATGGCTATTAAAAAATGATGAAGAAATGACTATATTTGACAGGATATTTTTTGGATACGGGCTTGGGCTGGGTTTTATTTCTTACAGCATGTTTATTTTAGGAATATCAGGCATAAAATATACTTTGCTAAATGTTATATTTTCTCAAGTTTTATTTATTGTTGGAATATCTGCATTGTTTGTTTATTCAGGGACACCATTCAGCAATATTTTTGGATATAAGACAAAATTAAAGACCCTCACTAATGGTATGAACAAATGGAAATACTTCGGCATTGGGCTTATAGCGCTGTGGATATTATTCAAAGTTTCATTTGTCTTGTATGAAGGTCTCAACCGCCCTATATATTCATGGGATGTCTGGGCAAATTGGGCTGCAGGCGCGAAATTTATTTTTTATGAAAAAGGATTGAATCTTGACCTTGACAGCGAATTTTTCTTTGGAAAATGGTATAGAGCATTTCTTGGACATCCTTTGCATAATCCGCTATTGCAGGTATGGGTATCCCTTTGCCTTGGAGAGTTTCATGAGATATATGCAAAGGCATGGACACCTTTTTATTTTATAAGTTTGCTCGGCATATTTTTCTTTGCTGTTAAAAGGGATACATCATTATGGACAGCGCTCATTGCAACCTTGCTTCTTTCAAGCGCGCCGCTTCTCACATATCATGCAACTGATGCATATTCTGATTTGCCAATGGGTTATTATGCATTAGCTGGCGTAATAACCTTATGGAGATATATAAAGACAGGCAACAGAAATCTATTGTTTTTGTCAGGTGTTTTTATTGGAATTGGCGTGTTCACAAAAAATGAGGGTGTCTTTTTTGCCGCAGC
>JACRNI010000069.1 GCA_016234925.1 Deltaproteobacteria bacterium
GTATTCGGCGCTGCAGGTTCAAGGCTTGGTTATGCAGCCAACAACCTGAATGTTCTGTTCACGAACTGGCAGGCAGCAGAATCAAGGATTAGAGATGTTGACTTTGCATATGAGACATCTCAGCTGGTAAGAAACCAAATCCTTGTTCAGGCAGGCACATCAATACTCGCGCAGGCAAACACACTGCCGCAGTCAGCATTGACACTGTTGGGCGGCGGCAGGTAAAGGTAGTTGAGATTGCTTCGCTTTGCTCGCAATGACTCTGCCTGTGTTTTTGTCATTATCCTGACACTTTTCCAATTCCTTTGACAGAGTAGTTTCACCAATCATCTAACTAAATAACACCTAAATTCAATAAAAACACAGTGTTGCAAGATTGATGTTTGTCTATTGATTTGGCATAATCATTGCAAAATATACAAATTGCTGCAGAGACAGTGATGTAAAACATTTAAGGGGGTATAAAAATAATGGCTGAAGATGCAAAGAAAAAGGATGAAAAACACGAAGATGCTCCGCCAAAAAAAGGGTTAAACAAGATGATAATTATAGGCGGGGCTGTTGCCCTGCTTTTAGTGCTTGGAGCCGGGGCATTTTTTTTCTTGAACAAAAAAGATAAGGGCGCTGACAAGGAAGATGTGGCTGCTGCTGATGAAGAACCAAAGGCAAAGAAAGAAAAAGGGAAGGAGAAAGAAAAGGAAAAAGGTTCATCTTCTCATGGCGGAAAAGGCGAGAAAAAAGAAGGGGCAAAGGAAGATACAATGGGTTTTGCCGCGCTTGAGCCGTTTATTGTCAATCTCATGGATAACACAGGCACAAGATATTTAAAGATTACAATACAACTTGAGATGGATAAACAAGAGGCAGTGGAAGAGGTAAAGGCGAGGACACCGCAGATAAGAGATGCCGTATTGGTTCTTTTGAGCAGCAAAACCTATGCAGATATAGGGACAGTTCAGGGAAAATATCAGTTAAGGGATGAAGTCATAGCAAGGGTCAATCAGATATTGAAAGACGGGAAGGCAAAGACAGCATATTTTACAGAGTTTGTGGTGCAGTAAAAGGAGTGTACAGTGGCAGTGATTAGTGACAGTAAAAAGATAAAAACCATTTACTGACACTGACACTGATAAGGGGTGAACATGGCAGACAGGGTATTATCGCAGGAAGAAGTAGATGCGCTGCTTAGAGGCGTATCCAGCGGCGCAATAGAAACAGAACAGGATAAAACCGAAGATAAATCAGGCATCCGCGGCTACGACCTTACAAATCAGGAGAGGATTGTAAGGGGCCGCATGCCGACGCTTGAGGTTATAAATGAGAGATTTTGCAGGTTGTTCAGAATATCCCTTTTTAACATGCTGCGGAAGGTTGCGGATGTTACCATAGATAGTTTAAAGATAATGAAGTACGGCGAATTTCTGCGCAATGTCCCTATTCCGTCAAGTTTTAATCTGTTTAATCTGTCGCCGTTCAAGGGACTCTCGCTGGTTGTTCTGGATGCAAATCTGGTTTTTCTTGTAGTTGATAATTATTTCGGAGGCGGCGGGAAATATCATGTAAGGGTTGAGGGCAGAGAATTTACCAGCCTTGAGAACAGGGTTGTAAGAAAGGTTTTAGATTTAATATTTAATGATATGAAGGCGGCATGGCAGTCTACCCACCCTGTTGATTTTGTCTACAGCCGTTCAGAGGTCAATCCGCAGTTTGCCAACATTGTTGCGCCGACAGACATTGTTATCGCGACTGGTTTTACAATAGAACTTGAGACAGCGCAGAGCAAGATGTATATCTGTTATCCGTATTTAACGCTTGAGCCTGTAAAGGAAAAACTCTGCGGCGGTTTGCAGAGCGACCGCGATGATATTGACAGGAGATGGATGAAGAGATTTGAGAATGAGTTAAAGAAAACATCATTAAACATGGCAGGCGAAATCGGGAGGGCGAATATAACAACAAAGGATCTAGTGAATTTGCATGTGGGGGATATTATTCAACTTGATAAAAAGCCCACAAGTTTATTTGAATTGAAAGTGGAGGGCGTGCCAAAGTTTTTTGCAAAACCAGGTTTATCAGAAGGACATTATGCCCTCCAGATTGTTGAAACAATAAAGAAAAAGGAGGAAGAAGAGATGGTATGATTACACAGATGATAAAAACAGATTACACCGATTAAAGCAAGAAGATTGAGTGTAATCTGTGTAATCGTTTTTCAAAAATCTGCGTAATCAATTTTAAAAAGGAGGAAGAAGAATATGGCAGCTGAACAAGAAAATGTAAAACCGGCGGATTTTGACAATTTAAAGGAAGGCGCTGTTGCGCCGTCTGACAATAAAATGGACATGATACTGGATATACCTGTAACCGTATCTGTTGAACTCGGCAGGACAAAGATGCTGATAAATGACCTTTTGCAGCTGGGTCAGGGTTCTGTTGTTGAGATGGAAAAGATGGCAGGAGAACCGATGGAGATACTGGTAAATGACAGGCTTATTGCAAGGGGCGAGGTTGTTGTGGTGAATGAGAAGTTCGGCGTCAGGCTTACTGATATTGTGAGCCCTATGGAAAGGATAAAACAGTTAAAATAGAGGAAATAACTCAAAACTCAAAAGTCAAAACGTAAAAATAAAAGTAGGGGTCGGATTTATCCGACCCGAAATAACGGGCTTGATAAATCAAGCCCCTACAAACCCATGACCTATAAAATCATTACAATCATTTTCTTTTCCTTTGCCATCTCTTCACAGTGCCTTGCTGTGTCAGAAAAAGATTCTCTCTTTACAGATACAGGCAAAGGTAATGAGCAATTGGTAAAGCCTGCTGATGAAAAGGCAGGGGATATTGAAATAGGCGGAGCCAGTCCAATAATGCCCATTGCAAGGGTAATAGGCGCCACTTTGATAGTTGTGCCTCTTATAGTTTTATTTATCTATGCGCTGCGGTTTTTGTTAAAGGACAGGGTTTCCGGCGGCGGGAAGGTTATAAATGTATTGACAACAGGCTCGCTTGGTCCAAAAAAGACAATAGCAGTGGTTGATGTTGCAGGCGAGGTTTTGGTTCTTGGCATTACACCGAGTCAGATAACATTTCTTTCAAAGATAGAAGATGAGGAAACTTTGGATAAAATAAGGTCTTCTGCGCCTCAAATGCCTGCATTTTTTGATGCAATTGCCAAAAAGATAGGGTCAGGGGGCAAGGGTATATTCAAAAAATTAGTGTTGGGTTTTATTTTTTTAGGGATATTTACATCTACTGCCATTGCGCAGGAGGTCGTAAATCCGCTTACGCTTCCTGCCATGTCGCTTCAAATAGGCGGCAGCGCGGATACAATGTCAACAACCATTCAGATACTGCTATTGATGACTGTTCTTACACTAGCGCCTGCAATCCTCATAATGATGACATCGTTTACAAGACTCATAATAGTCTTTTCATTTTTAAGGCAGGCGCTTGGAACTCAGCAGGTTCCGCCAAACCAGATACTCATTGGTCTGGCGCTCTTTATGACACTCTTTATTATGAGCCCTGTTTTAAATCAGATAAATGAGACCGCATTAAAGCCGTATCTTGCAAATGAAATCAAACAGGATGATGCGTTTAACAAGGGCATACAGCCGCTTCGGTCATTTATGTTAAAGCAGGTCAGGGAAAAAGACCTTGCCCTTTTTATTGAACTCTCTAAAAGCCCGAGACCAAAAACACCGGCAGATATTCCAACGCAGGTGCTTATCCCTGCATTTATAATAAGTGAACTTAAGACAGCGTTCCAGATAGGATTTTTAATATACATACCTTTTCTTGTTATAGACATGGTTGTTTCATCAGTTCTTATGTCAATGGGCATGATGATGCTCCCGCCTGTAATGGTTTCTCTGCCGTTTAAACTCTTGATATTTGTAATGGTTGACGGATGGTATTTGATAGTAGGGTCGCTTGTTAAAAGTTTTCACTGAAAAGGCAGTTCTAAGAATAACTACAGGTAGAGATAGAGACAGGTAGAGAAAAATCTTTTCTTTACCTATACCTGCTTTATCCTTCACCTGTTTTAAACCGGAGGTTTTATATGACGCCAGAATTTGTAACAACAATGGGTAAAGAGGCAATGGAGGTTACCCTTCTTGTATCAGCGCCGATGCTTGGGGTAGCCATTGTTGTAGGTCTTGCTGTCAGCATATTTCAGGCAGTAACACAGATACAGGAGATGACATTAACATTTGTGCCAAAAATCGTGGCGGTATTTGTCGCGCTGCTTTTGTTTTTCCCATGGATGCTTCAGATAATGCTTAATTTTACAAATCAGATATTTGTGAATATACCAAATTATATAAGATAAAGCAGGGTTCAAGGATTCTAGGGGTCAAGTGGTCCAGGATTCAAGGTAGCCGCAGGCTTTATGCCTGCGTTAAAACGCAACCGTAAAGGTTGCGGCTACCAGAACCCTTGCACCCTAGACCCCTTGAACCCTTAAAAAACCATGACCTTCATAGACTACATATTATCGCAATATCAGACCTTTGCATTTGTTCTTGTGAGGGTTGCAGCCATTATCATGGCTGTCCCGATCTTTGGCGGCAGTAATGTTCCGAATAAAGTGAAGATTGGATTGGCATTTCTAATCAGCCTGATACTCCTGCCTCTTGTAAAGGCGGCTGTGCCAATGCCTGATTCTTTTATTGGCATTGCTGTAGCAATGTCAGGAGAGGTGCTTTTGGGTATTGCAATAGGGCTTGCGGCAAGGCTTGTGTTTGCAGGGGTTGAAGTTGCAGGTCAAGTCGCTGGCATACAGATGGGGCTTGGTCTTGCAAATGTCTATAATCCTCAGCAACAGGCGCAGCTCTCTGTGTTTGCGCAATTTTTAAATTTTATGGCAGTGCTTATATTTCTTGCCATAAACGGGCATCATATCTTTATTATGGCGCTTGCAAAGAGTTTTGATATTGTGCCGCCTTATGGTTTTCATTTATCAAATGCATTGGCAAATGGACTTTTAAATATGTCCTCAGCAATCTTTGCAATAGCAATAAAGATTGCCGCGCCTGTGATTGTAGCGCTTTTGCTTGTTAATCTTGCGATGGGCATACTTGCAAGGCTTGTCCCTCAGATGAATATATTTGCGATAGGCTTTCCTATTACAATAAGCGCAGGTTTTCTTGCGCTTATTATCTCAATGCCGCTTTTAATTACAGTGCTTGAAAGATTAGTATCAAGTCTTGAAAGGGATTTGTTTTTTATTCTAAAGGCAGCAGGGTAATGAGTGTCAGTTTACAGTGTCAGTGACAGCAAATACTGACACTAATCACTGACACTAATCACTGACACTAATCACTGCATTTAATCACTGACACTAAAATTATGGCGCTTGACGACGATAAAACAGAACGAACTGAACCCGGCACCTCGCGAAGGCGGGAAGAGGCAAGAAAAAAAGGTCAGGTTGCAAAAAGCCGCGAAATAACAACAACTGCGGTGCTGTTTACAAGCCTTGTTATCCTATATTTTTATAGTCAGTATATGCTTAACAGCCTTGCTGAGATAATGAGCAGATTTTTATACAACAGCGGGACATATAATTTAACGCAGGAAAGTTTGATGTCTCTCATAATGGATGTAGGCAAGGGGATACTAATTACAATAGCGCCAATGATAATAGCAATACCCATTGTCGGCATAATCTCCAATGTCCTTCAAACAGGATGGCTTGTTTCTACAGAAACTATGTCTCCAAAGTTTTCTAAATTAAATCCGCTTGAAGGCGCAAAAAAACTTGTTTCTGTGTCAGCGCTTGCAGAATTTGTAAAGAGCCTCTTAAAACTTGCTATTGTCGCGTATGTCGCATATGTAACCCTCAGGGCAGAGGTTGCAAATGTGCCTCTGCTTATAGATACAGATACAAACGGCATACTTATATATCTAGGCAAGATTTCATTTAAGGTGTTGCTTAGGAGCTGCTGGGTATTATTAGTCCTTGCCGCAATAGACTATGCGTTCCAGAGATGGGAATATGAGAAGTCCCTCCGTATGACAAAGCAGGAAATAAGAGATGAGATGAAGGACATAGACGGCAATCCAATGATAAAGTCAAGGATAAAGAGCGTCCAGAGGGAGTTGGCAAGAAAGAGGATGATGAGAGAGGTTCCAAAGGCGGATGTTGTTATAACAAACCCGACCCATTTTGCCGTTGCATTGAAGTATGATTCAAAAGAGATGGCAGCGCCGATTGTTGTTGCAAAAGGTCAGGGGCTTATAGCGCAAAAGATAAAAGAAATAGCAAAGGAAAACAGAGTCCCGATTGTTGAGGATAAACCCCTTGCAAGGACTCTTTACAAACTTGTTGATATAGGCAGGCCAATACCTGATAAACTCTACAAGGCTGTAGCAGAAATCCTTGCATATGTATATAAATTGAGGAAAAAGGCGGCATGAGAAAGGCAGGGTTCAAGGGGTCTAGGGGTCTGGTAGCCGCAACCTTTACGGTTGCGTTTTAACGCAGGCATAAAGCCTGCGGCTACCTCGACTCCTTGAACCCTGTAAAAGACTATGGCAAACGAACGAACAAACATACTATCTAATTTTTCAAATATGAATAACCTGTCCAACCTGCTCATGCCGCTTGGGGTGGTGGCAGTGCTTGGGATTATGATCCTTCCAATACCAGCGCTCTTTCTTGACCTATTTCTTTCAACAAGCATTACGCTTTCTATAATGATTCTGCTTGTGTCAATATATGTTCTTAAACCTCTTGAATTTTCAGTCTTCCCTTCAATACTTTTGATTACAACGCTTTACAGGCTTGCGCTGAATGTCGCCTCAACAAGGCTGATACTCCTTCACGGCAATGAAGGGCCTGATGCCGCTGGAAAGGTAATCATGGCATTTGGGCAGTTTGTTGTGGGCGGCAACTATGCTGTTGGTATTGTCGTGTTCACAATACTTGTGATTATAAACTTCATTGTCATAACAAAGGGCGCGGGTCGTATTGCAGAGGTGTCTGCCAGATTTACACTTGATGCAATGCCGGGCAAGCAGATGGCAATAGATGCGGATTTGAATACAGGGCTTATAAATGAGGATGATGCAAGAAAAAGAAGAAAGGAAATTGCAAAGGAGGCTGATTTTTACGGCGCAATGGACGGCGCAAGCAAGTTTGTAAGGGGCGATGCAGTTGCCGCAATCCTCATTACAATAATAAATATAGTCGGCGGGTTTGTCATAGGCGTTATGCAGCAGGGCATGGACGCAGCAAATGCCGCAAAGGTCTATACAATCCTTACAGTCGGCGACGGGCTTGTTGCGCAGATACCTGCGTTAATAGTCTCAACAGCAGCAGGCATAATCGTTACAAGGGCTGCGTCAGAATCAAACCTCGGCAGCGATGTAATGACGCAGTTCTTCAGATACCCTAAGGCAATAGGCAGCGCAGCAGGGGTTTTATTTGTGCTTGGCCTTGTGCCGGGGCTCCCGCACTTTGCGTTTATAACATTGGCAGCGATTACCGGCGGCATAGCATATATGGTTTACCAGTCCCAGTTAAAATTAGAGGAAGAAGAAGAGGCCGCAAAAAAGGTTCAGGCTTTAAAACCAGAGCCAAAGCCCATTGATGAAGTTCCGATGCTGGATGCCCTCACAGTGGAAATCGGCTACAGGCTTATCCCGCTTGTTGATTCTGCGCAAGGCGGCGAACTGCTTGATAGAATCAAGGCTATAAGAAAACAATTTGTAAATGAGATGGGCTTCCTTGTGCCGCCGATACACATAAAGGATAATTTGCAGTTAAATCCAGCAGAGTATGTTGTCCTTTTGAGAGGCATGGAAATCGCAAGGGCGGATGTCCAGCCTGATAGTTATATGGCAATAGACCCTGGCACAGCGCAGAAGGGTTTAACAGGCATACCGACAAAAGAGCCTGCATTCGGCCTGCCCGCGCTTTGGGTAACAGAGGCTGATAAGGAAAAGGCGCAGTTGATGGGCTACACAGTTGTTAACGCATCAACCGTTGTCGCGACACATGCGACAGAGGTGATAAGAACGCATGCGCATGAACTCCTTGACAGGCAGGAAACGCAGAAACTCATTGACGGGATTCAGAAGACGCATCCAAAGGTTGTTGAGGAACTTATGCCCAATCTTCTCCCGCTTGGCATTGTTCAAAAGGTTCTGCAAAATCTGCTGAAGGAAAAGGTTTCAATCAGGGATCTGCTTACAATACTTGAGGCCCTTGCTGACTATGCGCCTCTTACAAAGGACAGCGATGCGCTTACAGATTATGTAAGGCATCATCTGGGCAGGACCATTACAAAGCAGTATATAAACCCTGACGGGACCCTGACTGTAATGACACTGGATGGAAAACTTGAAGATACTATTTCAAAGTCAGTGAGGCAGTCCCAGCAGGGGGCTTATCTTTCAATTGAGCCTAATACAGCGCACAAGATGCTGAACAAGATAAAGGATGCGATGGAAGATATGATAAATCAAGGCTATCAATCGATACTTTTGACATCGCCTGAGATAAGAAGATATGTAAAGAAACTTGTGGAGAGGTTTTTCCCTACGCTTGTTGTCCTGTCTCACAGCGAACTTACAGGGAATGTGAAGGTAAAGACAATAAAGGTAGTGAGGTTGGAAGATGCACATTAAGAAATTTACAGCCAAGACAGTTCAAGAGGCGTTAAAGGCGGTGAAAGATGAGTTTGGCAATGACGCTGTCATACTTTCAACGAAAAAGGTAAAAAACAGTTTCAATAGTTTTTTTGTGGAGATTGCCGCTGCTGTTGATTATGATTTAAAAGCGGCTTTGTCAAGGGTGGAACGCATGGAGCAGTCCCATTTGGCAGGTTATACATCAGCAGGGCGCGTTGCCGGACATGATAGGGATTTTCAAGAGGAACTTAATACTGCGGTTAAGGAAACAGTTCCTATGCCTGACCATGATTTGAAAAAGGAACTGGCATCCATAAGGCACGGCATTACAGAACTCAAAACGTTGTACTCGTCAATTTCAAACGTGGGTTCAAACGCGGGCGCAAGGCAGGGGGGCAAAAGGACTTTTGCATATGAACAGCCCCTTGTGCCTATTTATCAAAAATTGGCGTCAAGCGGCGTTGATGAAAGACTTATTGATATGTTTATGCAGCGGATTTGCGATGATGTTAAAAAAGGTTTGAGTCCTAAAGATGCGCTTCATAATTCTATCAAGAACTGCATAAAGACAATAAATCCGCTTAAAGATGACAGTGGGCCAAAGATACTTACATTCATAGGTCCGACAGGCGTAGGCAAGACAACGACCATAGCAAAGATTGCTGCAAACCATGCTGTTCTGGGCAGAGGCAGGGTTACAATGCTTACCCTAGACACTTACAGGATTGCGGCGTCAGAGCAGTTAAAGACATATGGGCGGATAATGGGCGTAAATGTAGAGGTAATACATAATGCAAAAGAATTAAAGCAATCGGTTAACAAACATATTAACGATGTAATACTCATAGACACGGCAGGCAGGAGCCAGAGGGATAAAAAATGCATTGAGGAACTCAAAGGGTTTCTGGCTATAGATGCGCCGATGCACACACACTTAGTTTTGAGCATTGCAAATAAAGACGAGACCATATATGAGGCATTAAAGACATTTGGTTCAATACCGGTTGATTCGCTTATATTCACAAAACTTGACGAGACAAGTTCATACGGGACGATGCTTAATGTTGCTGTTGCGGCAAAAAAACCAGTGGCGTATCTCACAATAGGGCAGAGGGTGCCTGAGGATATATGGCTGGCAACAAGCGATAAGATAGCAAGGATGATATGTAAATAAAGAGAAATTCTAATATCTAAATCCTAATTCCTAATGAAATGTCAAAAAAAGGCATTTAGAAATTAGATATTAGGATTTAGAATTTGTTTTTAATTGGGGGTTTTATGGATCAGGCATCAACTTTAAGGAAGATTAAAAACGGTGCAATGAAAGGCGTAAAGGTCATTTCTGTCACAAGCGGAAAGGGCGGCGTTGGAAAGACAAATGTTGTTGCCAATCTGGCAATAGCGCTTGCAAAGATGGGCAAAAAGGTTCTTATCCTTGATGCTGACATGGGGCTTGGCAACCTTGATGTGCTTCTTGGAATCGCGCCCATGTATAATATGAACCATGTCATAAGAGGCGAAAAAACTCTTAAAGAGATAATGGTGGGCGGGCCTTACGGCATAAAGATACTTCCAGCATCATCAGGCGTTCAGGAACTGACAGCGCTTACAGCGTCACAGAGGATGAATCTCTTTATGGAAGTTGATAAACTTGAGCACGAAATCGATGTCATGCTGATAGATACCGCTGCCGGCATATCAAGCGATGTGCTTTTTTTCAACATTGCAGCGCAGGAAATCATAGTTGTTGTTTCGCCTGAGCCCACATCAATGACAGACGCATATGCAATAATGAAGGTCCTTCACACAAAACACGGCGAAAATAGATTTAGACTCCTTGTCAATTCTGCAAAAGGTGTAAAGGAGAGCGCAGAGGTCTATAGAAAGATAAGCCTTGTTGCAGAGAGGTTTTTAAACATTTCTATTGATTATCTCGGCTATATCCCATATGATGAAAACGTTCAAAAGGCTGTCAGGGAGCAGAGGGCTATCATTGACATATACCCTGATTCAAAGGCGAGCAAGTGTTTTGTTGAACTTGCAAAAAGGGTTGAAGAGATTACCACGCCTTCTGAACTAAAAGGCAATGTTCAGTTTTTCTGGCAGAGGCTTACTGAAGTAATGATGGGGGCGAGATAGAAATAAATATTAAAATAGTCAATAGTCATTTGTCATTAGTCATTAGTTTTTATTGACCAATGACCAATGACTTAATGACAATTGAATAATCTCATTTGCGTTTTGACTTGATATTTATGCAGCAGCCATATCCCACACCTATTAGCAGCACATACAATACCATTGACAAAGAAAATCTTATAAAACAGCATGCGCCGCTTGCCAAGATAATTGCCTATAGGCTTGCCATGCGGCTCCCCCGCCACATAGATATTAATGACCTTATAAATGCCGGCATCGTAGGGCTTATAGAGGCAATAGACAGGTTTGACCCGTCTAAAGGCGTCAAACTTGAGACATTCGTCTCAATAAGGATAAGAGGGGCGATGCTTGATGAACTCAGGGCAATGGACTGGATGAGCAGAGGCGTCAGGCAGAAATCAAACCAACTTGAGGATGTATGTAAAATCCTTGAGGCAAAACTTGGAAGGACTCCAACAGAGGATGAATTGTGCGAGTCTCTTGGAATGGAGCAAGAAGAGTTTTATGAACTGTTAAATAGCGTGAATTCAGCATCCTTTCTAAGCCTTGAAGATCTTGGGCTTAATAACAGCGGCAAAGAAAAAAATATACTGGACTGCATTGCCGATCCTGATGCAAAAGACCCATGCGAGGTTTTAGACCTTCACGAGACAAAAGAAATACTTGTAAATGCGATAAACAGTCTGCCTGAAAAGGAAAGGCTTGTCCTGTCGCTTTACTATTATGAAGAGATGAACTTAAAAGAGATTGGCAAGGTCTTGAACCTTACAGAGTCAAGGGTCTGCCAATTGCATTCGCAGGCCATAGTGAAATTAAAGACAAAGTTGAAGAAAGGCAGGTGAGAAGTTAAGGAGTTGATGAGTGTAGGGGCTTGATTTATCAAGCCCGCTGCTTGCGGGTCGGATAAATCCGACCCCTACTAACTCCCTAACTCATTTATGGAAACCGCAACAACAAACATAGACACCGCCCTCAACATCATAAGGGCATTTGTCAAGGCAATGGGCAGGGCAAATCTTTACAGCCTTGAACACCCGTCTGTCAAGGATGCGGTCAGCCAGATGTATAATTCTACACTTGATGCAATAAAGTCCATCGGCGATATTACAATAGGCGCTGCTGATGACAAACTGCTTTTCAATGAGATGGTGATTGAAGACGGCGCTGCGCTTTTTTCTTTGCTTAAAAAACTTGACATCCAGAGCATTCAATTTTCAAACGGCTTGCAGGAGATAGAATTCGTCAAACTTTTTGAATGCATCAAAGGCGGGATAAAGATGCAGGCGCAAATTATAGACGCGCCTCACATAAGGCTTAACACTGCGCAATATGTAAAGATGTCTGAAAATGAAAAGATTACTGAAAAGGCTTTAACGCAAGACGCGGACAGCCTGATAAAAAATCTTGAAGGTTTGAATTTTGACTCAATGATCATGCAGGTTATAAAGGGCATGGGCTTGTCCCCGGATGATACTAAAAAGATATTTGATATTGTTATTAACCGTTTCAAGGGAGAGTTGGACGATGCTGTCCAAGAGGCTACAATTGAACTTGAAAAGGAAAAGGATGTTATCCAGCATGAAAAGGAAAGGGTTGAAAATATTATTGAGGATTCTGCAAGCGGCATTATAACTGTTGATGAAAATTGCAATGTAGTTATGGTAAATCCAGAGGCAGAGAGGGTGATTGGCGCAAAACTTAGAGACAAGGTTGGAAGGCCTGTATGGGATGGGATTAGAGAAGGTCAAATGGTAACTCTGGCAAGGGATTTAAAGGGTGTTCAAACGAGCGCTGTTGAAATTAAGGGCGAGGATGATATAAAGAGGACAATAAAGGCGAGCAATGCTGTTATACATAATACTTATGATAAGATGGTCGGCATATTTTCTGTTTTAAGCGATGTTACAAAATATAAGGAATTGGAACAGATGAAAAGAGACTTTGCCGCTAATGTGACGCATGAACTCAGGACGCCGCTTGTTGCGACAAAACAGGCGATAGGCAATATGCTTTTGCTCGCTGAAAATTTGAATGAAGACCAGAAAAAGATGCTTCAAATTGCGCATAGAAATACAGAGAGACTTTCAAGGCTTATAAATGATATACTTGATTTTTCAAAAATAGAGGCAGGCAAGATGCTCATCAGGCAGGAGATGGTTGAGACAGCCCCGTTTTTAAAGGAGATAGTGGGTTCTTTAAAGCCGTTTGCTGACAGCAATGGCATAACCCTTGATATTAAGATGCCGAATGTCCTGCCGAGCCTTTTTGTTGACAAAGACAGGATAACTCAGGTATTTGTAAATCTATTAAGCAATGCAATAAAATTCACATCCCCGCTTAATACCCCCGATAGAGACATTCGGGGGCAGGCCTGCGGGGACAAGAATAAGGGCGGGATGGCTGTTGTTGAAACAATGGGTGTGGTAAAAGAGGGGCATAATGATTTGCTTCGGATTAAAGTAACCGATACAGGCAGGGGCATAGATAAAAAGGATATTGAGCGGATATTTGAAAAATTCGTTCAGGTTGGCACAAAAGACGCAACTGTTATAAGAGGCACAGGGCTTGGGCTTGCAATAACAAAAAACATTGTTGAACTTCACGGCGGGAAGATATGGGTTGAAAGCGAACTTGGCAAGGGTTCTAGGTTTTTCGTAACACTTCCGATTGTGCCAGAGAGCGGGATAAAAAGGTAAAGAGTAACACAGGTATAGTGTGAAACAGGTATAGGTATAGGGTGAAGCAGGTATAGGTAAAAAAAGATTTTTCTCTACCTGTCTCTATCTCTACCTGTATTTTCTCTACCTTTACCTGTCTCATCCTTTACCTGCTTTATCCTCTACCTGTCTTACCCTATACCTGTTCTTAAACGGAGGCAAGATGGATTCGCCAAAAGATATAACCAAAATCCTTTTGATAGATGATGAGTCTGATTATTCAGATACGATGGCATTTTATCTAAAGGCAAAGGGATATATGGTAAGGACAGCGTCAAACGGCAGGGACGGAATTGATATAATAAAAAATACGCCGCCTGATGTTGTATTTCTTGATTTTATGATGCCGGAGATGGACGGCGTTGAGACATTAAAGAAGATAAGAGAGTTTAATAAGCGCATACCAATTATAATGGTTACATCATACGCATCAGATGAAAAGGTGCAGCATGCCAGAGAGTTTGGCATTTCAGCAATATTCCCTAAGGCGGATGATTTTTCAACAGCGGCAAAACTTATTCAGCAGGTTCTGGAATCACCGGGGTTAAAGAGGATTATTGAGGGAAAATAACTCAAAACGCAAATGAGATTATTCAATTGTCATTAAGTCATTGGTCATTGGTCAATAAAAACTAATGATTAATGACAAATGACTATTGACTATTTAAAGAGGTGTATATGAAAAAAACATTGCCAAATGTTAAAGACCTGCTTAAAGGCATAGACTCGGATGACAGCCGCACAAGACATGAGGCTGTTCAGCGGCTTGGAGAGATTGATGACCCAAAATCAATTGACATGCTTCTCAGCCTCTTAAAACATGATGATGTTATGATGAGGGAGGCGGCGATAAATTCCCTGATAAATAAAGGCACGAAAGATGTTGCTTTGGGCGTTGTAAATTACCTGAGAGATGGAAATTCGCCGGCCCTTAGAAACATAGCAGTTGAGATATTGGTTCAACTTGGCATGACAGCGTCAGAAGTCATCCTCCCTTTATTAAAGGATAGAAATACAGATGTCTTAAAATTTGTAATAGATATTTTTGGCGTTATCAAGGATAAGAAGGTTGCCCCTCAAATCATTCCGTTGTTAAAACATAAAAATCCAAATATAAAGGCGTCTGCTGCAAAGACACTCGGACTTTTAAATGACGAACGGGCTGTCCAACCTCTTCTGGATTTGCTTTCCGATGAAGAGGAGTGGGTGAGATTTTCTGCAGTGGAGGCAATCGGCGAACTTGCGCCGTCAGGCGCCGTTGATATCCTTTTGAATGTGATAGAGAAAGAAGAGGGGGTTGTCGCAGGCGCGGCCATTGATGCAATCGCCAGAGTTGTTAAAACAGGAGATGATGCCAATCGGGCAATGGCTGCAATGGAAGGCATGATCAGGCAAGGCATGGAACTGCCCGTGGATGTTGTTGTGAATATTTTGCAAAAGGTTGAAGGAAATGTTGTAGATAGAGATTGGAAGGCTACCTTCACGAAATTTTTTACTGACGCCCTTAAGAATGGCAGCAGGGAAAATCAGCATATTGCATTAAAGGGACTCGGCATTGTAAAGGAAAAAAAATCTGTGGACGCCATACTTCAATTTGCCGCCGCCGTAAAAGAGGATGATGAAGAAACGCTTTCCATTATCAAAAACACATTGATAGAGATAGGCGAGGTGGGAGAACTGGTAACCAGTTTAAAGGAAGGGGCAAAAAATCTGATGGTCATCATCGGCGCCATAGAAGAGATTGGCAAAGCGGATACTGTGGATACGCTCAAGGGACTTCTTTCAAAGGTTGACAGCGGCGCAAGGAGGGCGATTGTTTCAACATTAAAGTCCGTTGCGCCGCAGGCATCTATAGAAACGTTGATTGTTTCATTAAAAGACAGCGACAGCCATGTCAGGGGGCTTGCCGCAGCAGCGCTTGGAGAGGCTGGGGATGCTAAAGTTGTGCCGTACTTGTTTGACGCCCTGCTTACAGAAAAATACAAAGATATTCAGGAAGTTATTGTGGATGCAATTGTTCATTATCCAACCGAGGATGTTATAGAAAATTTTTCTAATCTTCTATTTCAGGAAAATCAGATTGTAAAAAAACTGGCGCTAAGGGGGATCGGCGCAATTCAAAAATCCATCGCAATTCCTTTTATAGTGAGGATGCTGGAGGATAAGGAGACGGCAGTCAGGAAAGAGGCTATAAAGGCGCTCCACGGTTTTGGAGAAGAATCCGCGATAAGCGCCATAATAAGCGCGCTTTCTGACAAGGATGATGATGTAAGATTTGTCGCTGTTGAGGCGCTTGAGGGACACTGCGGCAATGAAGTTGTTAAGGCGCTGCTTGGTGCGCTGCATGATAAAAGCATGTGGGTGCGGTATAAGGCTTGCATCCTTATCGGCAATTTAAAAGAGAAAAAGGCTCAAGAAGATTTGATTGGGCTTCTTAAAGAGAATGAAAATGTTGTAAAGATAGCGGCTGCGTCCGCCCTTGGCAAGATAGGAGATAAAAAGGCGTTAAGCGCATTATCCATTATGATAGATGACCCGGACCAGTTTGTCAGGGAGGCAGTATTAAAGGCAATAGAGGAGATAAAAAAGGATTACAGGGTTCAAGGACTCTAGGGTTCTAGTAGCCGCAACCTTTACGGTTGCGTTTTAACGCATGCATAAAGCCTGCGGCTACCTAGACCCCTTGAGTCCTATTTTTATGGCAAAAATAAAATTACATTTAGAGATATTTAAGCAGTTAAGGGATTTTATATACGAGAAGTGCGGAATATCTTTTCAGGAAAATAAGATATATCTCCTTGAGGACAGGCTCGGGCAC
This sequence comes from Deltaproteobacteria bacterium, assembly GCA_016234925.1. Taxonomy (GTDB): domain Bacteria; phylum Desulfobacterota; class GWC2-55-46; order UBA9637; family GWC2-42-11; genus JACRNI01. The sequence goes on from JACRNI010000069.1 coordinate 16,336, forward strand.
AGGCTGCAGGAGAGAAACCTTTCAACATTTGAGGAGTATGTTCATTTTTTGAGGTATGACCCGAGAAGAGACGAAGAGATAAAAGAACTCTATAAGTCTGTAACGACCAATGAGACAAGTTTTTTTAGAGACCCGATGCAGCTGGATGCTTTCAGGACAGGCATTTTGCCGAAGGTTCTTGAAAATAAGAATCTGTCGTATGATAAAAAGATAAAGATGTGGAGCGCAGCGTGTTCCACAGGCGAGGAGCCGTATACCCTTGCAATGATTATGATGGAGGAAGCCGTTATCTTAAAGGGTTTTACGCCGAATATCCTTGCAAGCGATATAAGCGAAGGGGTGCTTCAATCAGCAAATAGGGCTGCCTATGGCGAATATTCCACAAGAAATATACCTGAACTATACCGCAAAAAATATTTTTCTCTTAATGGCGCCGGACAACTTATTGTAAATTCTGATGTAAAGAATTTTGTAAGGTTTGACAATATAAACCTGATAGACCATATAAAAATGAGGACAATAAGAGAAATGGATGTTATATTTTGCAGAAATGTTTTAATCTATTTTGATGACAATGCAAAGAAAAAAGTTTTGGCAAGTTTTTATGATAGTCTTGCAAAGGGCGGGTATCTTGTGATAGGTTTCTCAGAGTCTTTGTTTAATCTTACAAGGGCGTTCAAACCTGTAAGCATGAATAGAATTGTTGTTTATCAGAAGGCATAAAAAAAGGATTACAGGGTTCAAGGATTCTAGGGTTCTGGTAGCCGCAACCTTTACGGTTGCGTTTTAACGCAGGCATAAAGCCTGCGGCTACCTCGACTGTCACTCTTCACTGACACTGAGAGGAGGTGCATATGAGCAAAAACATTTTAATAGTAGATGATTGCGATACAACAAGAAAACTCCTTTCCTTTATGGTAAAAGGCGGGGGATATAATCCCATACCTGCATCCAATGGGATAGATGCGCTTGAGAAACTTGCGCAGAACGAGATAATCCTTGTGATTACAGACTTGAATATGCCGCAGATGGACGGGCTGGAACTTGTAAAGACAATACGGGGTGATGAGAATTATAAAAACATACCGGTTATCATGGTGTCAACAGAGGCGGGGGAAAACGATAAAAAGATGGGTTATGACGCAGGTGTAACATTATATATAACAAAACCTGTTACTGCAAAGTGGCTTGTATATCAGATAGAGAAATTGATATAAAGACAGTGAGCAGTGTCAGTGTTTAGTGTCAGTGAATGGTTTTTTTATTTTTTTACTGACACTGTCACTGTTCACTGACACTGATATTGAGAGGGGTTTAAAAATGCTTGACAATAAGATGAGAATCCTTGTTGTGGATGATTTTTCCACAATGAGGAGAATCATAAGAAATCTTTTAAAGGAACTGAATTATCTAAATGTTGACGAGGCTGATGACGGGACAACAGCGCTGCCAAAACTTAAGGCTGAAAAGTTTGATTTTGTGATAACTGACTGGAATATGCCCAATATGTCCGGGCTTGACCTTTTAAAGGCAATAAGGGCGGATGCAGGACTAAAACATATACCTGTTTTGATGGTTACTGCCGAGGCTTCATCAGAGAATGTTGTGCTTGCTGTTCAGGCAGGGGTCAGCAACTATATAGTCAAGCCGTTTACTGCTGTTACATTAAAGGAAAAAATAGACAAAATTTTAGAAAAGGTGAATGCATAGAGGGGGATATAATGGAAGCAAAGGAAAAAGAAGAAATAACTAATCTTATAGATGTGACCAAAAGCATTGTTGAAGGGGACTTCTACAAGGAAGTAAATATTAAACTTCAGGGCGAACTTGGGCATCTGGCGTCGTATATAGACAGGATAAGAAAAAATCTTGCAACAGTTGACCCCGGTATGGTTAAGGCTTCTGATAAAATACCGGAGGCGTCTCACCAATTGGCTGACATAAATAAGATGCTCGAATCAGCGGCAAACAAGATGTTTGATATAACAGAAAAAATGATGGGTGATCAGGACAAGGTATCTTCGCAGATGAGCAGCCTCAAGAATTGGGTTGAAACAATTGGCAGCAATGGAACAGGCAAGGCGATACTTTCAGAACTGGAGACCATGCACAATGCCACGAGGAACGACCTTGTTGAACTCATTACAAATCTGTCATTTCAAGACCTGACAGGGCAGAAGATAAAAAAATTGACAGCGCTTGTTGAAGAGGTTGAGGCGAAGATTTTAGAACTCCTCGTAACATTTGGACACCCGAAAGAAGGCGCAGCATCAAAAGATAAGGTTCTGGAGGGCTTGAGAGACAGGACAAAGCCTTTGCAGCAGGGCATTGTTGATGACATATTAAAAAATCTGGGAAAGTAATAAAGACAGGGAACAGTGTACAGTGTCAGTAAATATAGTGTCATTAGTCATTAGTCATTAGTCATTTGTCATTAGTTATTAGTTTTTATTGACCAATGACCAATGACCAATGACCACTGACACTACTCACTGACACTAATCACTGTATTTAACAGGAGGGCTTATGGCTGATGAAATGGATGATATAGTAAACGACTTTATAGTAGAAACAGCCGAGTCGTTGAATAGCCTTGATGAAAAACTTGTCCTCCTTGAAAAAGACCCTGATAATTTAGATTTATTGAATTCAGTATTTCGTTCCGCCCACACAATAAAAGGCGCGGCAGGATTTTTAGGTTTTAATCAGATGGTTGAAGTCGCCCACCATGCAGAATCTCTCCTTAACAAATTAAGACAGGGGCAAATAAAAAATAATCCCCAGATAACCGACGCAATATTGAAGGCAATGGATATGCTCAAGACCCTCCTTTATAATGTAAAGGAAAAGACAGGCAGGGAAGAGGATATTGCAGGGGTTCTAACTGCAATTAAGAATGTAGAGGCATCTGAGCCTGCGCCAGCGCAAGCGCAGCCTGATGCTGTTCCGCAGCCAATGCCGGAAACAAACGCGCCTGCTCCGGTAAATAATGAAGACGCTGTTAAAGAAGTCAGCCAATCGCCTTCGTCATTTGAGGAAAAGGAAAAGCCCAAGATGCTTGGAGAGGTTCTTCTTGAGAAAAAGATGATAACAGAGGAACAGATGCAGGAGGCGCTGGCCGACCAGAGGGGCAATGAAAAATTAGGCGATGTCCTTATAAGAAAGGGATTTATAAAGAGTGAGGACATATCTGCGGCGCTTTCAAGTCAGGGCAGGTCAGCCGAGACTTCGCATGAAACTACCATAAGGGTTGATATAAAAAGGCTTGATAATGTCTTAAATCTTGTCGGAGAACTTGTCCTCGGACGAAACAGGCTGATGAGGCTGGCAGGCGACCTTGAGGTCAAATATGAAGATGACCAGATCGCTTCAGCAATAAGAGAAACAACATCAAATATAAATCTTGTAACAACAGACCTTCAGATTGCTGTTATGAAAACCAGAATGCAGCCTATCGGCAGGGTATTTAATAAATTTACAAGGATGGTTAGAGACCTTGCGAGGCTGAAGAATAAGGATATTGAACTTACACTAATAGGCGAGGATACTGAATTAGACAAGACCATTATAGAGGAGATCGGCGACCCCCTTGTGCATCTTGTTCGGAATTCTGTGGACCACGGCATAGAAACACCGGATGTCAGGGTTCAAATGGGGAAAGACCCGAAAGGCAGACTTGAATTGTCAGCGCATCATCAGGGCAACAATATATTTATCACAATAGAGGATGACGGCAGGGGTATTGACCCAAATGTTTTAAGAGAAAAGGCTGTTGAAAAAGGTATTATGAGCAGAGAAGAGGCAGCGGGCATGAATGATAAAGACATATTGAATGTAATCTTTATGCCCGGCTTTTCAACTGCGAAAGAGATAACAGATGTCTCTGGAAGGGGCGTTGGAATGGATGTGGTTAAGACAAATGTCGCTAAGTTAAACGGTTCAATAGATATTGACACAGAGATTGGAACTGGCACAAGGATTACAGTCAGTCTGCCTCTGACCCTTGCAATAATTCAGGCGCTGATGGTTGAGGCTGGCAAAGAAATCTATGCCCTGCCGCTTTCAACAGTTACGGAGATATTGAGGGTTGGAGCAGACGAGATAAAAACAGTTGATAAAAAAGAGGTTATCTATGTCCGGAATACGGTTTTTCCTCTGGCGCGTCTTTCAAACCTTCTTGACAAGCCGTCTGAATGCAGCGAAAGACCTTACATTGTTTTGATTACAATGGGCGACAAGCATGTCGGCATAATGGTTGATGCGCTGCACGGGCAGGAAGAAATCGTTATAAAATCAATGGGAGAGTATCTGTCAAACACAAAGGGCATTGCAGGCGCAACTGTAACAGGAAATGGTCAGGTTGTTTTGATACTGGATATTATGGGCATATTCGCCCAAATAACACAGGAGCGACTGATTAGTTCACGCTGAAAAACGCCCCGACCCATTGCTTTGAGGCTGTGTCATAAACCCATTTTTATGGTAGTCGCAGGCTTTAGCCTGCGTTTAACCCATTGATTTTATTGACTCTCAGCGCAACTTGCTCCGCCTTGCATCTGGAGCATTTTTGAGCGTGAACTTGTTAAAAAAATATAATGTATAAAAAAATCAAGGTTCTAATTGTAGACGACTCGGCCTTTATGCGGAAGGCTATAAAGGGCATGATTGCCGACGACCCTGACATAGAGGTTGTCGGCGCTGCAAGGGACGGCATGGAAGGCGTTGATATGGTGATGACGCTTTCGCCTGATGTTGTAACATTAGATGTTGAGATGCCTAGGATGAACGGGCTTGAGGCATTAAAGATTATAATGGGAAAAAAGCCCACGCATGTCCTTATGCTCAGTTCATTGACAACAGAAGATGCAAAGGCCACGCTTGACGCCCTTGACATAGGCGCTGTTGACTATATACCAAAAAACCTTGACAACCTTTCTTTTAATATAGTCCGCATAAAAGAGGATTTGCTTTTAAAGATAAAAGCAGTTGCAAGAAGACCGATGCCAAGAAAGAGAAAAGATGTTATTGAACCTGTTGCCCATCATGTTCCTGAAGTTCACCCTGTGGTTGTTCCCGCGCATGACAAGTTTGTCTCTGGAAAGATTGCAATTATTGCAATAGGCGCTTCTACAGGCGGGCCAAAGGCATTGCAGGATATACTGCCCTATATGCCAAAGGACATGCCTGCAGGCATGCTGATTATCCAGCACATGCCAAAGGCATTTACCGGTCCTTTTGCTGAAAGGATGAACGGGCTTTGCAAGATAGAGGTGCGGGAGGCTAAACAGGGCGATGTTATAAAACCTGGACTTGCGCTCATTGCCCCGGGCGGTTTTCAGACAAGGACAATTAAAAAAGGGGTTTTTGATTTTTATATTGATATAAACGATGTGCCGCATGATTCAATATATAAGCCGTGTGTTGATATATCCCTTACATCTGTTGCAAATACATATCCGGGAAGGTGCATGGGAGTCATACTTACAGGCATGGGTCATGACGGCAGGGACGGGATAAGGGCTATCAAAGAAACAGGCGGCAAGACCATTGCGCAGGATGAGGAGACATGTATTGTCTATGGTATGCCAAAGGCAGTTGTAGATGACGGAACAGCGGACAAGGTCGTTCCCCTTGAAAGCATTGCAGGCGAGATTGTGAATATGGTTTAAACAGTGTCAGTGACAGTGTTTAGTGACAGTAAATATAGTGTCATTAGTCATTTGTCATTAGTTATTAGTTTTTATTGACCAATGACCACTGAACACTGACACTGACACTAAACTATGGACATCTTAACTCTCATAGGACTTTTACTTGGCGTGCTTGCAATTGCAGGCGGGCAGATGCTTGAGGGCGGCAGCATCTTTTCCCTTTTGCAGCCGACTGCTGCGGTTATTGTGTTTGGCGGCACAATAGCGGCAGTGTTAATTCAATACCCCATGTCAAGTGTAATCCAATCAATCAAAATGTTAAGATTGGCATTCTTTGAACAAGACGAAAACCTAAACAGCACTATAAAGGAACTTATCAATTATGCCATGATAGCCAGAAGAGAGGGTCTGCTTGCATTGGAATCAAGGATAAGGGCAATTAAGGAACCGTTCTTAAAAAAAGGCCTTTATCTTGTTGTTGACGGCGCAGATTCAAACCTTATAAAAGAGGTTATGGAGGTGGATGCCATTTATGAAGAAGAAAGGTCTATTGTTGCGGCAAAGGTCTTTGAATCAGCAGGCGGATATGCGCCTACAATAGGCATAATAGGCGCTATTCTAGGGCTTATTCAGGTTATGGAAAATCTGGCTGACCCAACAAGGCTCGGCGCAGGCATTGCAGTCGCATTTGTGGCTACTATATATGGTCTTGCCTCTGCAAACATTGTCTGGCTTCCTTTTGCCGGCAAGTTAAAAATAAAGACAAGAAAGGACGCTGTCAGAAAAGAGATGCTTATAGAGGGGTTTGTGTCCATTGCAGACGGTGAAAACCCAAGGTATATGGAGGAAAAACTGGATGGCTTTATTGCAATGAAATATAGGAAGAAGAAGTAATCAGTGAACAGTGTCAGTGATTAGTGACAGTAAATATAGTGTCATTAGTCATTAGTTATTAGTTTTTATTGACCAATGACCAATGACCACTAACACTGACACTGTTCACTGACACTAACATATGCGCAAAAATAAAAGACAAGAAGAAGACGAAAAGGTTGACCGATGGATGGTCTCTTATGCAGATTTTGTAACGCTTTTGTTTGCGTTTTTTGTTGTCATGTATGCGCTTTCAACATTAAATGAAAGCAAATATAAGATATTAGCTGAATCTGTTTCAAAGGCATTCAAGGCGCAGAGAACTGAGTCGGTTATTCCAGAATTGATGAGACAAGATGCAGGCCCGCTTTTTGCAGATGCGTTTACGAAAACATTTACAGGAGATTTTAGAAAGATACACCATGCGCTGGAGGGACTTGAAAAGGCAGGCATAGTGTCGCTGAATGTTGAACGGCGAGGGGTTGTTATAAGCATGGCTGATAAGTTTGTCTTTGATTCAGGGAAGGCGGATATAAGATCCGATGCTGAAGCTGTTTTGGATGAGGTGGGCAAGGCTTTGAAAGACATGCCGAACCAGATTAAGGTTGAAGGGCATACAGACAATGTTCCAATAAATACGCCCCAATTTCCATCTAACTGGGAACTTTCATCAGCAAGGGCATTGAATATTTTAAAGTATCTAGTAGCAAAACATGATATAAACCCTGTAAAGGTTTCTGCAACAGGCTACAGTGAGTTTAGACCGGTTGCGCCGAATGATAATCCCGTTGACAGGGCGCAGAATAGAAGGGTTGATGTTGTTGTGCTAAATGAAAGCGCAGTTGGGGAGTAAGGAGATGATTACACAGATTACAAAAGCAGATTACACTGATTTGGAAAGGATGTTTTAATCGGTGTAATCGTTTTACAAAATCTGTGTAATCAATTAAGGAGTCCTGCCATGCGTCTAAATGACATCTCGTTTAAGACCAAAATATTTTTTGCATTTGGCGGCGGCGGAGTTTTATTAGGCATAATGCTGGTTGTAGGTTATCTTACAATCTCTACAGTCAGGGGCAGCCTTGATGAGATGTATAATGAGCATTACACTGCGTCTGTCGGCGTTACTGAATTAAAGGCTGATTTGAATCAGGTAAGGGCGCTCCTGATGGGTATGATTGCAGAGTCAGAGCCGTCAAAAAGAGAAAACCTTCGCAGCAAGATAAATGAGACAAGTTTAAATGTAGATAAAAGGCTGGATGCTCTATTAGAGAATATCAAAGAGCCGACAATGGTTAAAAAACTTGAGGAGATAAAAGATGTTTGGACAGCGTTCAGAGATACAAGGGATAAAGAAATCATACCTGCAATATTTGCGGGCGATCTGCATAAGGCAGTGTCAATTGCAACAGGCATACAGGCGGAGAGATATAAGAAATTTAATGGCATAGTAACTGAACTTGTAAAAAAAGAGGATGAAGAGGCGGCTGGCGCTTATAAAAGGGCTGACAATTCGTATAACAAGGCGGTTTTCTTTTTTATTGCAGCGCTGACAGCAGGCAGCGTCTTTGGCATAATAGTCATATATAATCTCTCAAAAAATATTATAACGCGGTTAAAGATTCTAACAGATGAGGCGGAATTGATTGCAAATGGCGATTTTACAAATATAACAAGCGTGTCAGGCAAAGATGAAATCGGAAAACTTGCGCAAAGCATTAACAGCATAGTTGAAAATATAAGCGGTATAATATCTTCAATAAAGGAAGATGAAAGGCATCTTAAAGCCTCGTCAGAGGAGATGCTGGCAACTGCAAAAAATATAGCCGCCGGGACAATGGAGCAGGCGCAAAAGGCAGATCAGGTTTCAACTGCCAGCGAGGAGATGAGCGCGACTGTTACAGAGGTTGCAAGGGATGCCTCAAATGCCGCAGAGGCGGCGGTTATTGCAAATGATTCAGCGCAAAACGGCGGAGAGGTTGTTTTAAAGACAATAGAAGGCATGAACGCTGTGGCAAAGATGGTTAAGGAATCAAGTATTGTTATAAGAGAACTAGGCAGCCGTTCAAATGAGATAGGCAGAATCATAAAGGTTATAGACGATATAGCAGACCAGACAAATTTACTGGCATTAAATGCGGCAATAGAGGCGGCCCGCGCAGGCGAGCAGGGCAGAGGCTTTGCAGTTGTTGCAGACGAGGTGAGAAAACTAGCAGAGAGGACCACAAAGGCGACAAAAGAAATAGGCGAGATGATAAAAGAGATACAGGGAGAAACGCACAAGGCTGTTTTGTCAATGGATGCAGGGACAAAAGAGGTGGAGGCAGAGGTTCAACTAGCAACAGACGCTGGCAATAGTTTAAAGGATATAATAAGTCAGGTTGACAAGGTTACAGGCATTATCCAGCATATAGCGACTGCAACAGAAGAGCAGAGCAAGGCATCCGAGGAGATAAGCAGGGATATAGAAACAGTTGCCGAGGTTGCCAAGGAAATGGCAAACGGAGCAGGCCGGATAGTTGATGTTGCAGGCAAGTTAAAAACCATTGAGGCGGATATTGACGCCCTGATAGCGAATTTTAAGATTAAGGAAGAGAAAGAGGCGGCAGGCAAGGGACTGCCCCTGCAAGCAGTAAGCAGGGGGCGGGGGGCGATGCCAGATGAGAAGAGTGCGAAGAAGAGGCTGGCTAGCAGGAATATTTAAAAATTTAAGAGGATACTGGGTTTGAAACCCAGTATCCTCAAAACAAAAGGAGGTGGATAGAGACAGGGTTAGAGATTAGGGATTTGCAGCCTAGCGGATTAAAGAGGATACTGGGTTTCAAACCCAGTATCCTCAAAAAGCGATAATTGCTCGGCATGATATGCCAACCAAGGTTGGCAACTACAAATAAAGGAGGTTTTATGAAGATGAAATTTTTTGTTGTAAGTTCAGTTGTTGTTCTTTTGTCTTTTGTATTTAGTTTTAGCGCATTTGCTGCAAATGAGGAGGATACTGCGTCAAAGATTGCGCTTGCCCTTGTATCAGGCAGGGCCATAGTTGCGCAGAGTCAGGAGTTAATAAATGACGCATCAAAAGGGGATAAGGGATTAACACCTGATGTATTTGTTGACAAGATGGCAGCGGATTATAAAACTAGTGCAGGCATAGATTTAAAAACAATAAAGCCTGACACAGAATTGCATAAACTTCTTCTTGCGTTTGTAGAGTCAAGCAAAGAGGTTTTGGCAGAGGCGCAGGAGATTATAAACAAAGAAGGCATGGCATTTAAGGGTTTTATCCCTGCTGTTTACGGCAAAAAGGTTGGCGATAAATTTACACAGAAGACAGGGTTGAGATTAAAACAGACATCTGACAAATACAGGAATGCAGCAAATAAGCCTGATGAATTTGAGGCAAAGGCAATTGCAAAATTTATGGAATCTGGCTACACAAAGGGAAAGGGATATGGCGAGTTTGTTGATATGGGCGGGAAAAAGGTTTATAGGTATGTGCAGCCATTGTATATTGGAAAGGCATGCCTTAAATGCCACGGCGACCCAAAAGGCGAGAAGGATATTGCAGGAAGGGAAAAGGAAGGCTACAAAGAGGGTGATGTAAGGGGCGGCATAAGCGTAATCGTGCCGGTGAAGTAAAATTACATTTACATTGTCATTGCGAGCCCAGCGAAGCAATCTGGCAAAAATGTAGGGGTCGGATTTATCCGACCCGCGATATGCGGGTTTGATAAATCAAACCCCTACACTCCTCGCAATGACACTTTGTAATAAACGTAGCCTGCTGATTTATCAGCGTCTTAAATGCGCTCATAAATGAGCAAACTACAAAAATCTGGGGGAGAAAATCATGTCAAAACTTTTATCAAAGATGGATGGATTACTGGAAGGTTTTGAGATAAGGATTATCGGAAATCTAAAATGGTGGGCTAAAATCCTGCTGGCCGCCTCAATCGCCATGTTTCCAATCTGGATAGCCCAGTGGGTAAATATATATTCTGCGCAGATTGCAAAAAAGGAATCTGCAAATGCAATCACTGTGGATGGAATCTCCGCCAGCATATCAGGGGTTCTCCAGTGGACAACAGATTACGCGTTGACGCAGATACCTGATTCCTTAAAAAAGGCGGAGGAGTCGGCAAAGAAATACCGCGAAGGTCTTGCGGCATTCAAGGAGGCGAATAAAGGCAATGACGTCCTGCTTAAAAAGTTAAATGCAATTGATAAGGCATTTAATGATTATTATAAACTGAGTCTTGAAATGGCGGATGCCTATATAAAATTTGACAGGGTGATTGGCAATTCATACACAGATAATTTTCATAATCTCGGCAAGAATCTTGAGGAACAGATAAGCGTATTAAAGAAAGAAAATATGTCTCAGGCGCATGCTATGACAAAAAGGGTTTTGTGGGTAACCATTGCTGCCAGCATAGCCATTATCTTTATGGTAATATTATTTGCCCTATTCCTTGCGACAAGAATCACAAAACCTCTTAAGAGAATTACAAGATTTACTGAGAAGGTTGCCCAAGGCGATTTGAGGGACAGGGTTGATATGGCGATTACAGAGGATGAACTTGGACAGGTTGCATCCTCTTTTAATAAGACAGTAGAGAGTTTTCAGGATGTAATCACTAATCTTGTTGAAGATGCAAATAAACTTACAGGCACTGCCGAGAAATTGTTAAATATATCTCACAGCATAGACAGCGGCGCGGAAAAACAGTCTTCCAGAACAGAACAGATAGCGACATCCATAGAAGAGATGAGCGCTACAACAACCGAGATTGCAAAGAATTCTTTAGAGGCTGCGAATAGTTCAAAGGCTGCTATTGACGCCGCAGTAAAGGGCAGAGAGGTGGTCGCGGGCACGGTTACAGGCATGACTCAAATAGCAGGCAGGGTGAAGAATTCAGCGGATATAATCAGAAATTTAGGAAAAAGTTCAGAAAAAATAGGGGAAATCATAGCAGTTATAGACAACATAGCAGACCAGACAAATTTATTAGCGCTTAATGCGGCAATAGAGGCGGCAAGGGCGGGCGAACAGGGCAGAGGGTTTGCAGTAGTGGCGGATGAGGTGAGAAAACTTGCGGAGAGGACAACAGACGCGACAAAAGAAATAAGCGACATGATACTTGCGATACAGGAAGAGACAAGAAAGGCGGTAACATCAATGGAGGCGGGCACAAAAGATGTTGAGCAAGGGGTGAGCCTTGCAAGCAAGGCAGGCGCTTCTTTGGAAGAGATACTTGGAAAGATAAAAAAGGTCGGCGATATGATAGGACAGATAGCGACTGCTGCAGAGGAGCAGAGCGCCGCCGCAGAAGAGATAACTATAAATATTTCTGAAACAGCCGAGATCGCAAGGAATGCGGCAAAAGGTTCAAAAGACTCTGTTAACAGCGTTGAGGAATTGAGAATGATGTCATCAAAACTAAAAGAGATAGTGGATAGGTTTGCTGTTTAGGTGCAAATTGATTTTATGAAGTGAATGCACCCTTTATGTGTGCGATATTTCGCAGGCATAAAGCCTGCGGCTACCTTTTTATGTAGGGGTCGATGGGACCGATAAAGAGGATACTGGGTTTCAAACCCAGTATCCTCAAAACAGTCATTATAGGTCAGGCTTCCAGCCTGACGTATTAGATTAGAAGTGTGTAGCGTTGGGGTTTATCCCCAACGATTCCGTTGCCCATAAAGGGCAACGCTACATTAAGTATGCAAGGAGAATAAAGTAAAAGAGGAAAGATATTAGCCTACATGCAAGAAATAAATAACGGAGGGAATCAAAAATGAGCATTGTTAAAAATATGAAGACAAGGGCAAAACTCCTGTGGGCATTTATGCTAATTGCAGTTCTGATGGTTATTAGCGGTGGAATCAGTCTATATCGCTTTATGGAAATGAAATCCATGATTCAGACCCTCTATGATGACAGGCTCATCCCTGCTGTTGACTTGGGCGAGATAGGCGGGCATTTATCAAATATAAGGATAGGCGCGCTTCGGATTATAAATGAACCTGATGCAGGAAAGAGACAGGAGATACAAAATAATGCCCTAAATAGCGAAAAGGAGATAGAGAAACTAATTGAAAAATACGGCGCAACATATCTTGTGCCAGAAGAAAAAAAGGTGTTTGAAGAGTTTAAGCCCGCATGGAAGGCTTACAATGATAGTAGAACAAATACATACAAATGGGCTTTAGAGGGCAAGTTTGAAGAGGCAAAACATAATGCAGCAACAGATGCAGGCGCAAAATTCAAGGTTGCTGATGAAAAATTAAAAAGGCTTATTGAGATACAAGGCGAGGTCGGCAAGGAACTCTATAAAGAGGCTGATGATGATTACAGGTTTATGAGGAATGCTACAATGCTTGGGACGAGTATAGGGATAATATTTGCTATTAGCATGGGCATAATACTTTCAAATATGATTGCAAGACCGCTTTCACAAGGCGTCGCCCTTGCTGAAGCGATTGCAGATGGCGATATGACGCATAAGATTGATGTGACTGAAAGGGATGACGAGGTAGGTCATTTGATGATAAGCCTTGACAAGATGAGCAATAGTCTCTCTGAATTTTTAAAACAGGTTAGTATTTCCTCCTCCAAACTTGCCTCCTCCTCAGAGCAGTTATCCGCCTCCTCCACCCAAATCGCAAAAGGAGCAGAGGCACAGACACAAAAGGCAGCCCAAGTAGCAACAGCAGCAGAGCAGATGTCAGCAACAGTAATAGAAGTAGCAAAAAACGCATCAGGCGCATCAGAAGCCGCAAAAGACGCAAACAAAGCAGCCCATAAA
>JACRNI010000083.1 GCA_016234925.1 Deltaproteobacteria bacterium
TAAGTATTTCTGCCTGAAATACGACCGTGTTGTGGGAAATGACAATACCCTATCGTTTATGAACGAAAAGATACAGATACGGAGTTCAAAAACAAGATACAGCTTTGCAAAGGCCAAAGTGGATGTGCATCATCTGATAGATGGAAAGATTAGAGTATTTTATAAGGGACAATTGATTGCAGAGGAAGAATCCCTTGCCAATACACAGCAAAATAAATCGGAAAAGGTTAGAAAAAAAATCTCTATAGCGCATAAATCTTATGAAAGGATTTCCATGCAACCATGACATTTTCATTTTGCAGTTAACCTGACATATTGACTTTGCTGCGACACATTCCCAATAAAGATGTTGACATGGGTTTAAAGGTGTAATATATTCGGGACAAACATATGGAAGAAAGAATAATAAATATTTTATTGGATATTAAGTCTGATGTCGGCGGGATAAAAGAACGGATGGATGGGTTTGAAGTTCGGATGGATAGATTTGAAGTTCGGATGGATAGGTTAGAAACAGATGTTGCGGAATTAAAAACTGATATGTCAGATGTTAAAAGCACAGTAAATAGTTTGGCAGATGCATTATTGGAAACATCAAGAGAAGTGAAACAAATCAAGGCAAAAGGTTGAGGCTCTTGCAAAATTCCCAAAATGTTATTCCCAAAAAGGTCTATCGGGAACCCAGATGTATGGGTTCAATTCATTGGACCCGAAATGTAACAATACTGTAGGGGTGGCATTTATGACACCCGAAGATGTAACGGTACAAACAATATAGAATCATAAAGGGGTCATCTATGGCGCCCATATTGCACTCACAAAATCCACGCTTTAAAAGCCTATCACCTTACATTCAAACCTTGCTCAATAACCCTTTGTTATCTTCAAATAAACTTTGCACAAATGCCTCTTCTGAAAATTCGCAGGGTAGGACTTTATTGTTTGATGAAAGAGGAAAACCGATGCTTGGTAGAATTACAGGGATTGCCAATGTTAAAGATTTGACCCTATTTCCCATGTGCCAAAGCATTTTACGACTTCATCATATATTACTTGTTAAAATTTTTCTGCGATAATTCATGCAAGGTCTGTCAATCAGCCAATAAATAAGGCTTGAGATTAAAAATACTATTATGAAATAGATAACAAACAGCACATGAAAATTTAGCAAAACTATTTTATTAAACCCAAAACGATTTAAGAACCAAAGTATTATTATATGATATAGATACATGGTATAACTTAATTTCGCAATCAATCCGACGAACTTCTGGAATGAGGGGGGGTATAACTGCTGAAAGGAAATAAAATTACGTAAAATATAATTGTAGAAAATCCAAGACTTGTTAGAGTAAACTGCCAGCAGACATTAAAGTAACTTGTTTTTAAACTTCCATATAAAAAGGATAATCCAAGGCTAACTAAAGGGATTAAAAGAATTAAGATTTTCCATTTGTAAGAAAGAGCCTCTAATTTATCTTTATAAGATATGAATAAAAGGGCCGCAAGCACACCAAATAAAAGATTATCAAAACGGATATGAAAAGGTCTTAAAAAAGAGGAATCCCAGTCTTTTGAAGCATCATATAAGATAAATCTGATAGAAACAGCCAGAAGTATAAGGATAATCAAACCTGTGAAAAGGTGTTTCCTCTTATATTTTATAAAAAGGTACAACACAAATGGTATAAGTATGTAGAATTGTTCTTCAACCGCTAGCGACCAGTATATTCCATGGTTCAGCGAAGGGCTAAAGTAATTTTGCAGATAAACTATATGAACAAGTAATTCTTTCAAAGAAAATGGCTCAGATATATCTTTCAATTAAAATGACTACCAAAATTGAGAAATAATATGGTGGGAATATCCTCCAGAAACGTTTGATGTAGAATCTTTTGAAACTAAAAGTGTTATTCAGGTTTTCTTCTATAATCTGTCCACCTATGAGAAATCCGCTTAATGCAAAAAAAAGGTCAACACCATGCCAACCCCATACAAAAAAAATAACATCATAGTAAGCAAGGTGAGGGAAACCCACCATATAATAGAAATGACGCATTAAAACCATTGTAATGGCTATCGCCCTTATCATGTCTAGTTCAAAATAGTGTTTCTTAAAAAGCATTATATTTTCCCTTTATGCACCTCCCCCGATTTAGTGGACACACCGAAAGGTTAGCAAGTAGGGTGGGCTTTGCCCACCAAAAATGATTGCAATGCCAAAATGCGGTAAAAATCGGCGGGCATAGCCCGCCCTACTTCCTGATTTCATTTATGTATTCAATGTTGTTTTTTATATCCTTTCTATTAGCCCAAATACCGAAACTTTTTTTAAGAATCTTCTTTTTAGATACAGCCGAAACCTTTTTGCGGCTGACAAGCATTTCTTGAAGAAATTTCTGTTGAGAGGCGGTTAGGAACTGTATCTTTTTCATTACCTCTGCAAAAATATCTTTTTCCATATGTTTTGTATGTTCCATAGACGAACTCCTTTTTAGATGAGGTTTAATTATGCCCTATTATATCATATGGTCAATTTAAACAAAGAGAAATCAGAGTTGTGTTATAGTAAACGGCATAAATAAGTTGACATGTTTTTTGTAGTGCGACCCTTCAGAGCCTGCCCCTGAATGCTTCTATCAGGGGGTCGCCTTTTGCGAGGCTAAAGCCTCGCACTACGTCTACTTATTTTTAGCGTTCACTATAGCAATGTAATTAAAAATATTTTAATCATGTTTTCTCCACCATATAACTGCTGACTTTTTCTTAAATCTTGCAATAAGTCCGTTTTTTGTCTTTTCCAGTTTCTTTTCTAAAAAACCTTTTAGTTTTTCATCAAACTCCTCTGTTACAATGCCCAGATATTCCTTCCAGAATTCTACAGCCTCTTTCACATCATCAAATGGCTGGTCAAAGTTGTAGTCTATTATATTTACATTTGCAAAGATAACAAGATTGTGAAGGGTTGTGTATGTCTTTAAATAATCACTTCTTGGAGGGAATTTTTTATTGAACAGGATTGGGTAAAGTTCCTTGTAATAGAATTTATCTGCATTCGGGTCAGCGCCTTCAATTAAGAATACTGCCTTTTTTGCAAATAAACTTATATCTTTTAAAAACCCTTCGGATTTTAATAATTCCGGCACATTTGCGCAGATGATTGCATCGTGAGGATTTGTTTTGACATTACTCCACTGCGCATTTATTGTGCGGATATTTTTTATCTTGTTTTTTTTAATTTCCTCATTAAGAATTTCAATCATTGCCTTTGACGAATCAATGGCTGTTATCTTTTTCCCTGCCTTTGCAAGAGGTATTGCAAATGTCCCGCAGCCGCTGCCAATGTCAAGGAATGTCTTGCAGTCTTTTGTTTGAGGCAGGATTATATCCAATGCAGTCTTTGGGAGTGAGGAATATTTTAGCCCCTTTTGATACCACCTTGCCTTTAAGACATTCCAAAAACCTTTTTGTTTTTCTTCCATAGGCGTGTCTGATATTATGAGGAGGTTATAATCTGTAGTATTTGACAATTGGCGCGCCTGAGAGGATTCGAACCTCTGGCCCACAGCTTAGAAGGCTGTTGCTCTATCCAGCTGAGCTACAGGCGCATATGGTCGGGGCGAGAGGATTCGGTCTTCAGTCAGTATCGTCCTGATACTTCCTTCAGACCCGGCCAGTTTCACTTTCGTCCGCATCCTGCGGACTTATCCTCGCACTTGCTCGGCGTGAAACTGGCTTCGAATCCTTTTCCCTTTTCAGTTTTTTATTTAACACTAATCACTTAACACTAAATACTGTTTTAAAATGGTCGGGGCGAGAGGATTCGCCTACTTCGCATTTGGCTTCCTGCCAAATGCTGCGTAGGCTCACCTCGGCAGCCTGTCGCCCTACATCCTGTAGGGCTTTTCCTCGCTCTTGCTCGGCGGCTGCCTCGCTTCGAATCCTCTCTTGCCTCTAATTTTTTCCTGCCGATTCCTAATCCCTGATTTCTTATTTATGTTTTTATTGGTCGGGGCGAGAGGATTCGAACCTCCGACATCCTGCTCCCAAAGCAGGCGCGCTACCAGACTGCGCTACGCCCCGATGGCATAGATGAATATTCATCTTCAAACCTTAAGCCATAAATGATGGCATTGATAAATATTTATCTTTACACCTTAGCCATAAATGAACTGAAATTTTGTAACACATAAAAATTACCTTTTCAAGTTTTTTATGGTATATTCGGCGTTTATTATGCGTATCTTGATAAAATTATTAAGCATAACCCTGTTTTTGACATTATTTCTTTACTCTAATCCTGTTTATTCTAATGAGAAGTCCATTACCATTGCCGCTGCTGCTGACACTGCATTTGCCTTGAATGAGATTGCGCAGGGTTTTGAAAAGGAGACAGGCATCAAGGTCATCCTGACATTTGGCTCAACAGGGATGCTTTTCCATCAGATTGAAAATGGGGCGCCATTTCATGCGTTCTTTTCTGCAAATAAAAGTTATATAGATAGGCTGATGGAAAAAGGATTAGTTATCCCTGAAACACAAGTTGTGTATGCGCAGGGAAGGATTGTGCTTGCTGTAAATAAAAATTATGGCGTTAATGCAAAAAAATTAGAAGACCTTCTTAATCCGGAAATAAAAAAGGTTGCTATTGCAAACCCCGCTCATGCGCCTTACGGCATTGCAGCAAAAGAGGCATTGATTAAATTTAATCTCTGGGATAAATTAAAGCCGAAACTTGTATATACTGATAATGTAAGGCAGGCATTGCAGTTTGTGCAGACAGGAAATGCAGATGCCGGCATAATAGCGCTGTCAATCGCCGGTCTGCCTCAAATAAGTTATACAATCATAGATGATAATCTGCACGAGCCTTTAATCCAATCCGCTGCTGTTATAAAAGGCGCTGGTCTTGAAAAAGAGGCAAGGGAATTTTTAAAATATGCAGCAGGCGCTCAAGGAAAAATTATCTTAAAGAAGTATGGTTTTATTGTCCCTTAAAATTAACAGTTAAACATCAAACATTAAACGCGAAACATTATGATTGACTTGTTCCCTCTCTATCTAACCTTAAAGGTCTCTATTACGGCGACTTTTTTTACTGTATTCATCGGGCTTGGCATTGCATGGCTCATGGCAAGGAATGATTTTTTTGGCAAGTCTATTCTGGATGCCATTATCATGCAGCCCCTTGTAATCCCGCCGACTGTTCTTGGCTACTACCTGCTTGTGCTTTTGGGCAGAGGAAGTTTTTTCGGCAGGTTTTTGGAAGATGGTTTTGGAATAACACTTGTGTTTACATGGAAGGCTGCTGTGATTGCGGCATTTGTGTCATCGCTTCCGCTTTTTGTAAAACCTGCAAGGGCAGCGATTGAAGGCGTTGATAAAAATCTGGAGAATGCTGCAAGGCTTCTTGGCAAGACAGAGTTTGAGGTTTTAAAAACAATCACGATTCCGCTTGCGTGGCGCGGCATTGCCGCAGGCTCTGTTATGGCATTTGCAAGGGCAACAGGCGAGTTCGGCGCAACATTAATGGTTGCCGGGAATATACCTCAAGTAACGCAGACAATGCCGATTGCGATATATGATGCTGTGCAGATGGGAAACACATCTATGGCAAATATCCTTGTTGCAATTGTAACAATATTTTCAATATCTGTAATATATTTTGTGAATTGGTTTACTAGAGGCAGGTATTAACAGGCTGTTGAAAAAGGCATCAACAGCCTTGATTACACAGATTAGGAAAAACGATTACACAGATATTTCAATGGGTTTTAATCTGTGTAATCTAATCTTTTATCTGTGCAATCAGAGTTTGTTGAGTGAACTCTCTCTCAATAACGAACTTGCAGTGCTTTTTGGGCCGTCAGGCTCAGGCAAGAGCGCAACCCTTAATATGCTGTCAGGCATTGTAAAGCCTGAAAACGGCATTGTCCATATAAACAGCAGAGATGTGTTTAATTCAGAGAAAGATATAAATCTTCCAATGAGGGATAGAAGAATCGGCTACCTTTTTCAGGACTATGCGCTGTTTCCTCACATGACGGTATTTGAAAATATCGCCTACGGGATTTCAAATCTTCCGCAGGAAAAAATAAAAAACAAGGTTGATGAACTCTTAAATCTGATGCGGCTGGAAGGTCTTGAAAATAGGTATCCATCCCAGATTTCAGGGGGGCAGAAACAGAGGACAGCGCTTGCAAGAACACTCGCAGCAGAGCCTGATATACTGCTCCTTGACGAGCCGTTTTCAGCGCTTGACTATCAGGTGCGGGAAAAATTAAGGCAGGAACTTATTGCAATACACGAGAGATTTCCAATAACAACGCTTTTTGTAACGCATGACATGGAAGAGGCGTTTATGCTCGGTGAGAGGATTGCTGTTATAAATAACGGCAGACTTGAGCAGTTTGGGACAAGGGAAGATGTGTTTTACAAGCCAAAGACAAGGAATGTTGCAAAGTTTATTGGCGCAAGGAATATATTCCACGGCGTAGTAAAGTCAGTGGATGAAAATAATATTTTAATTGAATCAGATGATATTGGGAATATAGTTGTAGATATAAAAGAATCAAGGGGTCAAGGCGGGTGCTCTCTGGGCGCGGGGTCAAGTGAAGAAATAATTCAAACGTTAGAACCCTTGAATCCTAGAACCCTTGAACCCTTAAATATCGGGCAGAATGTTTGCTTTGGCATAAGGCCTGAAGAGGTAATGATAATAAGACCAGACAGGCCTCTGGATAAAAGGGTTCAGGACAATCTTATCCACGGCATTGTTACAGGCATAATGGCAAAAGGCACAGGGCATGCAATATATTTTACAGCAAAGCATAACCTTGTCCTGAAAGGCTTTAATTCAGGAAAGGATATAAATCTCAAGATTGACATCCCGAATATTGCATTCAGAAGGCTTGCACTATCAAAAAACAAAGAAATAACTGTGTGTTTAAAAAAAGAGTGCATATGGGTGATAAAGGATTGATGGCAGAAAATTTTCTGAATATTTTTGACAATAATTAAATTAGATTGCTTTGTCGCTCCGCTCCTCGCAATGACATCAAAAAACTGACTTTTTCAGAGGTTTTTAAAGTGATACTTTACCCAATTATTCCTTACTCCATTATTTTATTTATATATAATCTATGCCCTTTGTCCTAAATCCTGCTGTTGAAATATTCAATTCCTCTGTTATCTTTGCCATGGCAGCGATCTCATTCATCACATCCTCAGACATCTTTTCTATGTCAATTGCAATATCAGATGTCTTTCCTATATTTTTTGCAATATCCTCTGCTGTTTTTGACTGTTCCTCTACTGCTGCAGCTATCATGGTTATTTGGTCTCTGGTTGTTTCTACTGCCCTCACTATAGTATTTAAGGTCTCACCCATTTGTTTAATGTAGTTCATCGCCTTATTTACCTCTTTAGATACCTCCTCCATAGACTTCGCAGTTTGATGTGATTCTGACTGCACTGCTCCAATCTTTTCTGAAATCTCTGCAGTTGCCTTTATTGTCTTTTCTGCCAGATTTCTAACTTCATCAGCAACTACAGCAAATCCTCTCCCCTGTTCTCCTGCCCTTGCTGCCTCTATTGCTGCATTGAGCGCCAATAGGTTTGTCTGATCTGCAATGTTGTTGATTACAGTTACGATGTCGCCTATTTCTCCTGCCCTGTGATTAAGTTTTTCTATCATTCCAGCCAAATCTACTGCGGAGGTATAAACACGATTTACCGACTCCACTGCTCCATCTACAATCTCTTTTTCCTTTACTGCAATATCCATAGCCTTTGTGGATGTATTTGAGGCATTTGATGCATTTTTGGCTATATCAGTTATTGTATGACTCATCTCCTCTGTTGCTGTGGCTACCTGCACCGCCTGATTTGCCTGATTTTTTGCGCCTTCTGTTGTCTTCATCGCGCTTACCTTTAATATGTCTATTATGGAGATTAGAGAGTTGGTGGCTGTAAGTATATTGCCAATTATATTATTTAAGGATTGGGTCATTGTTCTCATGCTTTCGGCAAGTATGCCGATCTCATCGCTGTTGTCATATTTGATATCTGCTGTTAAATCCCCTTCAGCCAGTCTATTGGCAGATGCTGCCATTTCATTTAAAGGCAGTGTAATAGGACGGTAAAGGAAACGATAAAAAAACAAGTAGGTTCCTAAAATGATTATGGGGGCAGAGATGCTGATGAAAAGGATGGTAAGTTTTATAGTTGATTCAGCATCTTTTGAGGCGGTCTCGGCTATTATCTCGCTGTCTTTAAACAGCAAGGCTGCCTTTGTTGAAAGTTTGCCAAATCTTATCATCGCATTATCATCATTAATGCTTACCTTGGTTTGAAGAAAGAATTTAACATCTTCCTTCATCTCTTCCCATTTAGAATCCACCCTTTTTAGATTTTCGAATATATCTCCATATTTAAGCATAGACTGCATTGTCTTGTATGACTTTTCAAAGTCTTCCATGCCCTTCTTGGTCAATTCAACAGATGCAGGTGAATTTTCCGTGATTATTATTTCATCTATACCTCTCAGAACCGTCTGAAGATACATATTCTGCCTTTCTAACATTTGGGCAACCATATTCTGTGTTTGAACCTTCCTGAAACTATGCCAGACAAATATAGTGAGCATCACCATTAACAGTACTATAAAGGCGCCTGCTAAAAGCAGTTTATTTTTTATGGTCATACTATTGTTCAATGGGGTACCCTTTTTCTGTCCACTCATTAAAGCCGCCTCTGAACCACATAACATTCTTATATCCAATTTTTATGGCAATTAGCGCTGCCTTGTATGATTTCCATCCTTTAGGTCCATCGCTGTAGAAAACGATATTTGCATTCTTGTCAGATGGCAGTTTTGCTGCATCAAACTCATCCTGTGCAGGGGTGACATCAGGTGTATTTGGGCTTTTACCCTTGTAAGGCAAGATGACCGCTTTTGGAATATGTCCCTTGCCAAAATTTATAGCGCTTCTAAAATCAAAGAGAACTGCCTCTTTTTTGTCAACAAGAGACTTTGCTTCATCTGCTGATATGATCTTGCCGCCTTTAAGCACAGTTGGCGTTTCAGGGTCTGTTTCAGCTGCAAAAGATATGCCCCCCGTTACTGCCAATACAAAAAACAGACAGCACACCAAGTAAATAAAATTTTTGATTTTCATTTTACCCTCCTTTTTTGTTTTGGACGGCTTTATTGCCGATTTTCTTTATATATTTACAAAAACCTCTTGTGTTTTTACCCCTGCCCTTTTTGTCTTTCGTAGAAACATGGCTTTAGCCATGTTGTTTAACAGGTAAATGGTGGGCATAGCCCACCCTGTACTTACTACGTAGTTGCCGACCTTGGTCGGCATTATGCAAAGCAAGCTTTGCAACTACTTAAAAATCCCACTGAATCCTTGCATAGTATTCATTGACTGTATCTTGATTGTGGCTTCCAACAGTTCCGTTGATACATGCTGTGGCTTGGTTATTTGTGGTATTGCAGATTATGCCGTCATCAGGCATGAACCATGCGGCAAATGCAAAGAGTGAAAGACCTTTATGAATCTTATAATTAAGCGTCAGGTCAATTTCCTCGCCAATATGATCTTCTGTGTTATCAAGGGACTCTGTCTTATTAAAAGTGGCGCCCTTTATGCCAAGTGTTAAGGCATCTGTAGCCTTAATATCAGCATATAAACCAGCCCATGTTACATTGGACAGAGTCTCACGGCTGCCGTTCTGTGTATTGAGATTGGTTCTGATGCTGGCTGAGTCCATAAAATTGCTGGAATAGTCGCCTGTTCCAGACTGCCAGAAAAGATGTGTCTGGATGTATCCTGCGCCGGCCGGTGCATAGAATGTCTCAAGTTGATCATCTGTTGTATTATCATCACCTGAGCCAATTCCGCCTACAAGACCAACAGTGACTATGCCAAATGTGGCATTTATATCACCGTGGAGGGCATATGCCTGAATGTCATAACTGGTGGTGCCATTTGCTGGATTGCTCTCTCCATCAACATATGCTGCTGATAAATAGATTTTCACAGGGTTAAACTTTAGAGTTGTCTGTGCTGTAAGCCACCATGCATCCCAGTCTCCGCCTGCAGTTGAGGCGCCTGTCCTAGAGATGTAATTCAAGCCATCCCTTACATAGTATGCCCTTGCTGAAACATCATACATTGCGCCCTGCGGCTTATATGTGAAACCAAGGTGGTAGATGTTTCTGTCATTGTCATTGCCATCAGCGGATACACCTGCATTAGCAGCGGTTTGTCCTGCAGAAGTACCTGTTGACACCTCGGTTGCCTTTGCATGGATAAATGATACAACCAATTCAGGGCTTGCCTTGTATGTTACAATATACCTGTCAGCGATATTTTCAAACATACCGCCTCCCATAAACCCATGTCTTTCCTCTGTCCTTCCAAGCCTTAACTGAACTGGTCCGATTGGGAAATCCAAATATGCCTGACGGGCAACAACTGAAAGATTTGTTCCATTGACTGCATCTGTGTCGCTATTTGCCCCCCAAACCTTTGAAGAACTAGGTCCATTATTTCCGCCAATCTGGAGTTGGACATAACCTGTTACAGGCGACTCTTTCAGTGTTATGTTGAGCCTGAACCTCTGGTCAATCCATGAGTCGCTATCTGCCTTGATGTTGTCATTAAAATCCTGCGCATTTTCAATTGCGAAAGCCCTTACCCTGTATTGACCGTCAAATGACGCTTCAACAGCAAATGAATGGCCGACAAACATTGCAGTAAATATAACTGCAACTGCTAATAATAAAATCTTCTTCATTTTCTCTCCTCCTTGAAAAGTTTTAGTTTTTTTGCTGCATTGATTGGTAGTTGTAGAAATAGGTCTTTAGACCTATTGATTTTAACATGGCTAACGCCATGTTTCTACGAGCCAGTGTTTCTACACTGGTTTCTATTCCGCAGCAGGTTGTAATGCCCTCATTACAATTTTAATGCACATCCGTGGGAATGCACCCTACTTTTTTGCAGGGTATCTTTATACGCAACCTAAAGGTTGCGGCTGCCATTTATTCCCTGCAATATTTTGAACATCACATGCCTTTCTTAAATTTTTATGACCATTTTTCAGTAACCTGCTTCGTTCTCGCAACAACTTTACCCCCCCCCCCCGAAAAGTCAAGGATTTTTTTGCCAAAACGAGACATTTCTAAATTGGCTTGACCCCACCCATTTAATTTATTATAGTATTTTTAATTTGCCCAAATCTAATATTGATATGAGCGAAAATATTGACATAGAAAGAATGGGCATTTTTAAGATTGCAATTGGACTCACTGTTTTTATATTTTTTGCGGAACTCATTGCAGGCTATCTCACAAACAGCCTTGCGCTTTTATCTGATTCTGCGCATGTGTTCATGGATGCCTTTGCGCTCACCCTCTCTTGGTTTGCAATTTATATATGCTCATTCCCCCCGACCGAGAAAAGGACATACGGCTGGCACAGGATCGAGGTCTTTGCCGCATTCATAAACGGCGCAACACTGCTTTTCATATCAGTATTCATATTTTACAAGGCATATTTAAGGATTATATCCCCAGAGCATGTTGAAAGCATGGGCATGCTCATAGTTGCTGTTATCGGTTTTATTGCAAATATTATTGTTGCCTTCTGGCTCAAGGACTTCAGCCATGAGGATTTGAATGTCAGGAGCGCATACCTGCATATTGTCTGGGATGCGCTTGCCTCAATCGGCGTGATAATCGGCGCTGTAATTATATATTACACAGGCTGGTTTGTTATTGACCCGCTCATAAGCATTGGCATTGGTTTTATAATTATTTCCGGCGCGCTGAGGATAGTAAAAGAGGCAACGCACATACTGCTTGAGGGTGTGCCTGCTGGCATTGACATTCAGAGGGTTGTTGAGGATATAAAAACTATAAACGGGGTTTCCAGCATACACAGCCTTCACATCTGGAGCCTCTGCTCAAACATATATGCAATGAGCGCGCATATTGATTTAGAGTCGGGCGCAATGGAAAACCAGACAGATATAATTGCAAGGATAAATGAGAAACTTGCCAAAAAATAAACAGAATGCAAGTCATGTTTAACAGGCGGCTTGTTAAGGAGCATGGAACACAGCGAAAAGGGGCATGCGCATTAATAGTATGTTGAAAAACTCAACAAACTCTGATTACACAGATAAAAGATTAGATTTCACAGATTAAAACCCATTGAAATATCTGTGTCCTCAAGGCTGTTGATGCCTTTTTCAACAGCCTGTTAAAATACTGAAAACTCCTTGACATGATGATGATAAAAATTTTAGACTCATTTGCATGCAAAATGCAGAATAAATAATAAACGGAGGGTAATGTATGAAACTAGACTTGCAAATCACTGGCCACAATTTTGAACTCACTGATGCCATAAGGGACCAGATTAGGGAAAAGGCTGAGAAACTTGACACCTATTACAGCGACATTATGCGGTGCAGGGTTGTTGTAGAGTCTCCGCATCGTCATAAGCATAAGGGCAAATTATACAATGCAAATATATATATGACAGTGCCGGGCGGGGAACTTGTGATAAAACGAGAGCCCAATGAAGACATCTATGTCGCAATAAGGGATGCCTTTGATGCGGCCAAACGCCAACTTGAAGACTATTCCAGAAAGCAGCGGGGCGATGTGAAGCATCACGAAGAAATCCATCACGCGCGGATAAGCGCAATATTTCCTGATAAAGGTTACGGCTTTTTAACCACGTCTGACAACAGAGAAATCTATTTCCATGAAAACAGCGTATTGAACGGCGGCTTCAAGCATTTAAAGGTCGGCGCAGAGGTGAATTTTGCAGAAGAACAAGGCGAAAAAGGGCCGCAGGCAAGTACAGTGAGGGTGGTGGAAAAATAATTAGTTCACGCTGAAAAACGCCCCGACCCATTGCTCCGCAATGGGTGCCCCGTTCGTTGTCTTCATCGCTGCGCTGTTCACATACCTAAAAAGTATGCTCCGCTGCTCGCTCCTCGCTGCCTCGTATCTGTGCGATTTTTGAGCGTGAACAGAATTTCGTTAATAAATTGCAATAATCCGGATGGGTTTGTCTATCATGGCACGGAATTGATGAAATTAGCGCCATCGTAATATTTTTTTTGAATGGATGAGACAATGATAGGGATAGCAAAAAAACTTATAACGCCGCTCGTTTGGGTAACAATCCTGCTAGCCATTTCCATAGGCACATCTTACCTTATAATGAAAGACCTTGTAAATGTTGTAGAAGATGTGCAAGCCATCTCCAGAATGGTAGAATTGACCGGAGATTTGCAGCTTCAAGTGGACAGGCTGCTCATGCCGCCAAATGACTATCTTATTACCGGTAACATCAAAGAAAGAGACAAATATGACCGTATAGCGGGAAAAATGCGGGAAACCTTGCAGCAACTGCGTCAGCAAAGGGGTAATGAAATGTGGGACAGCCTTTTGAAAAAGATAAACGAGGATGTAAAAAAGCTGGCAGAGATGGCAAGCGAGATTTTCCACATAAAAAATCCTGTTGCTAACAAGGAAGCAGCGGTTTTGATGGAGAGAATGGATGCATTCGGGGACCGCCTTATTGATGAGGTTGGAGAATATCACAAGGTGACAGAAAAAGAACTGTTAAAAAAAGAGGAACTTTCGCGGTTAAAGAAAAAAAAGGCATACACTATTTTTGCTGTTGTAATGCTCATGAGCCTATTCTCTCTGCCTTTGTTATACATTTATTTGTCAAGATATGTAACTAAACCCATACTTACGCTTTATGACGGCGCGAGGGCTGTCGGCACAGGGCATCTTGGGCACAGGATAACAATAAAGACAGGAGATGAGATAGAAACACTGGCTGACGGATTCAATGAAATGGCAGCATCAATGGAAGAGGCAAGGAAGGAACTGGACAGAAGGCTCTTGGAATTGTATACCCTTTATCATATAAGCAAGGTGTTAAATACAAGTTTTGAAACAGAACAACTCCTTGTCAGGATTGTAACTGACATCGGCAACAACCTCAATATCCATAGGGTAATGATAATGATGCTTGATGAAAAGACCCAAGAACTTTATCCCGCCTCTTTTACAGACTTTGTAAAGGAAGGGGGGCTGCATGACTTTCGCCGCAGGGTAGGGCAAGGTCTTTACGGCTTGGCTGCCCAGAACGGAATGCCCAGACTTATAAGGGATGTGGATGCAGAGCCAAACCTGTCAAAGGAAGATGCGATAAGCCCTGACATCCGCTCCATTATAGTTGCGCCGTTTGGGGTTCGGAATAAGATTTTAGGGCTGTTGTGCGCCTTCAAAAACAGGCCCGAGACATTTGAATGGCATGATCTGGAACTCTTCACAACTGTGGCTGAGCATATAGCAGTGTCTATGGAAAATGTAAGGCTTTATCAGGAGACGAAACTGCAGGCTATCACTGACGGACTTACAGGACTGTATAACCACAGATTTTTCAGGGCAAACCTGACAGTAGAGATAGAAAGGGCGTCAAGGTATGGGCACAAACTGTCCCTTATAATATTGGATATTGACCATTTTAAAAATTACAACGATGCACACGGCCATCCGCAAGGGGATGAATTATTGAGGGGAGTGGCGGAATTTTTGCGAAAGGGCATCAGGGAGTCGGACTTCGCATGCAGATACGGCGGAGAGGAGTTTGCCGTCATACTGCCTGAAACCGGAAAAGACGCTGCCTTGGCATTAGCGGAAAGGATAAGAAAAAACATAGCCGAGCATCCATTCCCATTCAGAGAGACCCAGCCCATGGGGACTATATCAGTGAGCGCGGGGGTTGCAGCATTCCCTGCTGATTCAAAAAATATTGATGACCTGATAAAAAAGGCTGACAAAGCCCTTTACAGGGCAAAGGATGAAGGAAGAAACAGGGTATATGCGGTTTAGAGGGCTTATTTCACGCTGAAAAACGCCCCGACCCAGCCTTCGGCTAGGTGCCCCGCATGTTGTCCCTGTGGCTTCTGCACTCAACATACAAGCGTAGAAACAGGTCTTTAGACCTGTTAAAATTAAGGTTAACACGGCTTGAAGCCGTGTTTCTACGAGCCATGTTTCTACAGCCTTGTATCTGTGCGATTTTTGAGGGTGGGCTATTCGCTCCAGTCGGCTATTTTCAGTTCTTTTATTCTCTCAAAGTGGTTTTTATTGCGGGTTGCAAAAACCAGATTATTAGCAATCGCCACTCCGGCAATGAGTATGTCTATATCGTCAAGCATTTGTCCTGTTTTTCTCAAACGCGCATATAAATCCGCTGATAAGCCGCTGAGGATTTCATAATAGGTAATGATGCTGATGTTTATTTTCTCATGTTCTTTGAGATAGGCTTTAAAGTTGGATACCACATTCTCGTTGTTTCTAAAGAACAAAGACAGGATGTCAGTATCAACCAATGCGGGCTTCACTGCGCCGCCTCCTTGAGAAAGCCGCATCCCTACGTTGTCTTATCTCATCAAGAAAGTCATTAAATATCTTGTCAGGCATGTCATCCCAGCATCCGGCAAACTTCATTGTTTCTTCCACGCCCCCCTTTGACTTTTGCAAACCCAACCTGAAAAAATGCAGGAAGTCATAAACCTCAGGCAACTTGTTTTCAGGGATGCGCTTGATTTCATCAATAACCCTGCCGCGTATAATTGATTCTCCCATTTTTATCATCTCCTTTCTTTTGCATCATAGCATAATGAAATTGGTTTCAACAAGAGGATATTCTGCTTGCTCCTCGCCGCCTCGTATCTGTGCGATTTTTGAG
>JACRNI010000084.1 GCA_016234925.1 Deltaproteobacteria bacterium
TATTAGAACTTAGGATTTAGAAATTAGAAATTTTTACACATAGTCAATTTATTATCCAACCTTATATTTCAGATAGCACTCGCCAACAGGACCGGGCTTTTCACTGCCGATAAGTTCAATATTCTTCTTTAATGTCCTTGCCATCATGGACTTTACAAGATGCGCAATGGGACACATGCCCTTTTTACCCATGCCTCTTAACATCTCATTACCCGGGCATATATCACAGCCTTTGACATATAAGGATGCGCTGCCGTCTTTATTGAATTTCATTTCAGCAATATCTGAAAATTGAAATGATGAGGCAAAGTAATCCTCTAATATCTTTTTAAAACCCTCCTCATTTTCAGGATGTTTTGCCAGATTTTTTAAGATATGGTTTGAAAGGGTGATGCCGATTTTCACATTGTATTTCTGGGCATCTTCTCCCAGCGCCTCAAATACCGCTGCATGATACACTGCAAAAAATTCTTTTGAAAGATTGTGGGACATAAAACCTCCTATCCTGAAACAAATTCAGGATGAATTTAATAAGTTTCGCAAGTTTGAAACAATACTGTAAAAAATTATTTATTCATCTTCTTTGCCAGTTTTCCGCCTTCCTTACACTGCTCCATAAGCACATCCCTCATAAGACCGCATGCCTGTAGAATTTTCGGATTTGCAATTTTATAAAAGATGTTCACCCCTTCCCGCCTTGTAGTAACAATCCTTGTTTGCCGCAGCACTGCCAGATGCTGGGACACATTTGCCTTTGTTATGCCAAGTCTAGAAACCAATTCGCCTACAGAGAGTTCGCCGTTTTTAAGGGCGTATATAATTTCAAGCCTCTTTGGATTGGCGAGGGTCTTGCAGACTTCCGAGTGCAGTTTAAAGATTTCTTTTTCCATAACTTGCATTATTGCGAATTATTGAAACAATGTCAATAGATTTTTATAATGTGGATTTATAGAGTAGAAAACTGAAAATAATTTTGGATTTTTAAACGGCTGGCTTTAACATCTCGCCGCAGAACTAAACCTTAAACATCCCTGCGGCATCTTTTAATTCATCGGACAGTTTAAGAAGGTCTTCCGCCTTTCTGCCGACATTTTCCATATCCCTTATGCTTGCCTTTACTGCGTCTAATACCTTATTAACCTCATTTCTTGCCTCATCGCCGATATTATCAGGCAGTTTGACGCCGTCAATCTCCTCTGTTATTCTTGATAGATTAAAAAATAATGGCATTGTAACACCTATTAACTGATGCGATGTCTCTGACATCTTTTCTATAAGTTTAACAATGGAAGTAAGGTTATTCTGCATATTGTGGACGCTTTGATTTAAGGCATGAAACTCATCGTAAACCTCTCTTCCGCCTAACTTTATTGATATGTCCACCTTTCGTCTAAGGTCGCCTCTGCCTATCTCTTCCAATTCTTTAGCAAGCGTCTCTATCGGCTGAGTGATGTATTTTTTTGAGAGCGCATAAAATGTCCCTAGTATCGGGAAACTCCACACTATAGCAAGAGACATTGCCATAATTTTATTATTTGAAAATAAAAGTATGGGCGGCGTGGCAATTATTATAGTCATTGCCCATCCTATAATAAAAAGTCTTTTTCTTACTCCAGTTTTGAGGAAAAGATTAAACATTAAATACCTCCTATTATGATTGATTACACAGATTTTTAAAAAAACGATTACACAGATTTTAAAAATAATCGTGTTGCCTTAATCTGTGTAATCAGTCTTTATAATCGGTGTAATCATATGTATCTCCTAAAAGAGCATCTTTGAAGTCAATACAAAATTAGAAATATTCGGTGAAAATCCAAGTGATGAAGAAGGGATAATAGAAACAACCTTTATCTCTCCTGTGAATGTATCGGATCTGGATGTATCCCTCATTGTCTTGCTGAATAACTTCTGCCCTTTTTTATCAAGAAGCAGCCAGACAAGCGGTTTCATGGGATTGATTTTATTCGCCTTTACAACCATTCCTATTTCTTCTGTAGAGAGCCTTACAATGCTTCCAACCGGATATACGCCCACCTCTTTTATAAGATATTCTGCGCAGATTTTCTTGTATGCCTTGTCAGCGTCCTCCCATAAATATTTTAGCGCATCCCTTGGTTCAATTGCTGTCTTGTGAGGTCTGTCCGAAATCATTGCATTATAGGCGGTTGCGACAGTAATAATCTGCGATTCAATCGGCACCTCATCCCCTTTTTTGCCAAAATAGCCGTTGCCTGTCAGTTTCTCATGGTGATAGAGTATCCCATTGACTATCTTTTCATCTCTTATGCCAAGGTCTAATAATATCTTAGTTGAATGCGACGGATGCTTTTTTATAATATCCCATTCCTCATTAGTAAGGGCTGATGTTTTATGAAGAATACTGGGCGGTATTATAGAGTGTCCTATATCGTGCAGCAGCGCTGCTATTGTAAGTTTTACAAGACCTTCCCTCTGTGGAAATATATTTTTGCCGATAAGCATGCTGTAGACAGCGATCTTTAATGCAAGGTACTCATAATAGTTTGAAAATTCTTCGCACCTTGCCAGAAGCAGCCATGAATGGGAAAATCTTGAAAGATTATTGATAAGCCTTGATGTGGCAATGGTGATGTCCTGAAGTATGTCAATATCCTTGGACTTGGAATTCAAAACCCTGTTTATTGTATTTTTAACATCCTCAAGCATGGAAAGGGGGTCCATTGCAGATTCTTCTGTCTTCTTTTTTATCCCCTCTATAACATGTTTTCCAAAATCGGTTTGAATATTTGCCGTAAAGCCCTGTTTGAGCTTTGCAACCTGAAATTCAGATATTGGAATGCTGTCCTTTTCCAAAAGAAGCCTGCCGTCCTCATCAAAGATTGGGTAGGGCAGGGGCTCGTTTGCCTTTATATCTCCGGGGTTTACTGGAATGAATCCTTTTGGGGTAGGCAATGACATATAAAGAATATATCACCAATAAATTGCGCAGTCAATTTTTTTAATAAAATGGCAGCGCAAAAATAAAAAGCCCTGTTCGTTAGAACAGGGCTGCAAGGTTTACATCTTAACAGGCTGTTGAAAAAGGCATCAACAGCCTTGATTACACAGATTAGGAAAAACGATTACACAGATATTTCAATGGGTTTTAATCTGTGAAATCTAATCTTTTATCTGTGCAATCAGAGTTTGTTGAGTTTTTCAACAATGCAAAATATAAATTTCTATTTTTTACTTTTTCTTTTCAAGTTCATTAAGGATATTGACAAAGACTGTCCTGAACTGCTCAAACAATGATTCAAACTTGCCGACCTCGTCATCTGCTGAAGGAATAATCTTTGTCTGGTAGTCGCCGCCCACCACCCTTGTCGCTGTATTTATCATGCTGTTCAAGCGGACAAATATCAAATTATTAAGCATTAAGAGCATTATAATGGATATGGCAGACATTAAGACGACAAGAAATATTACCGCCTTTGTCTGCGTTGCCTTCATGCTGTTGTATATAGACGTTATATCTTTTATGACAAACACTCCGCCGACCATTGTGTTTTTAGCGTCATATACCGGAAAAACGCCTCTGACAAATACTGAGCCATTCTTTTTAAATTCCTCAAGCACCTTGCCTGCAGGCGGAACTACTTCCTCTAAATCGCCCTTGAAGTCAATGATGTGCTCGTCTTTTGTAGTCTTGTCAATAAGGACCACATCGTGCATATCTGCCCAGTTGTTTTTGAGTCCTTTGCCAGCCCTTACCCCAGCCCATGCTTTTTCATCAAGATATTTCTTGTCAATCAGGAGCCCGAAGTCATTGCCTGTCTGCTTCTTCATTATTTCAAAAAAGTGGTCTATCTCCTGACCAAGTTCCAAATATCCTATTAACTTATTGTTGTCATAATACGGATGGACAACACGTAGGGCAAAGGCGGTCTTGCCAAGTTCCTTGCCTGTGCCAAAACCCTTTGTTTCTACTGATTTAAGATAAGTCGCCCTTTTTACAACATCTCCCCACTGATCGCTGTGAGTACTCTTATGCATCCTTAAAAAAATTGTCTGATCAGGCTCAGGGTTTATGAAATACCAATGGGTTATGCCATATCTTTCTTTAAGGTTTTTAAATAAAGGAGTGGCATACTCAAAAAGTTTCTCGCGGTCTTTTTTGAGAAATATCTTTTTTATCTCTTCATTTATAAGCAGAGCCTCAAGTGTTGAGGAAAGCATCTTTGTGTCATCTCTTTCAAGGCTGTTGAAGGTCTCTTTCGCCGCCCTTATGGACTCTTCTGCTACAAGGTTTATATTATCTTTGTATGACTTATCTAACAGATAGATTATTGCCAATCCGCCTATAACTAAACTAATGATTATGGTAAATGTTACCTTAAGTTTTATAGACATTGTCAGCCCTCCTTTTTATATGCTCTCATTTAAGATTTCTTTAACAGCATTTTTTAATTTTTCCATAGTAGTATTATCGTCTGGAGTATCGGGTTTTAAAAATCCCAATAAAACGCCTGCCCTTAAACCAATAGCGCCTTTTGTCTGAAAGGGA
>JACRNI010000090.1 GCA_016234925.1 Deltaproteobacteria bacterium
AATGCCCGAGGAGATTACACTCATGGACGTCTCTCCAAACCAGATGGTCAGTGTTGCCGCATCTCTTGTTCCATTTCTTGAAAATGACGACGCCAACAGGGCGCTCAT
Source organism: Deltaproteobacteria bacterium (assembly GCA_016234925.1). Taxonomy (GTDB): domain Bacteria; phylum Desulfobacterota; class GWC2-55-46; order UBA9637; family GWC2-42-11; genus JACRNI01. Next base: position 109 of record JACRNI010000090.1, read on the forward strand.
GGGTTCAAATATGCAGAGGCAGGCTGTGCCGCTGATTCAGTCAGAGGCGCCTATAATTGGAACAGGCATGGAAGCCGTAGTTGCAAAGGATTCCGGGGTTGTTGTGGTTGCGCATAAAGATGGTGTTGTTGAAAATGTTGACTCCTCTAGAATAATGGTAAGAAACGGCGGCAGCGGTTTGATTGACACCTATAATCTTACAAAGTTCAGAAGGTCAAATCAGAATACCTGCATAAATCAAAAGCCGATTGTAAAAAAAGGCCAGAAGATAAAGGCAGGTGATGTGATTGCTGACGGACCGTCTACGGACAGCGGCGAACTTGCGCTGGGCAGGAATATGCTTGTCGCATTTATGTCATGGGGCGGCTATAACTTTGAAGATTCTATCCTCATAAGCGAGAGGCTCTTAAAGGATGACATGTTTACATCCGTGCATATAGAAGAGTTTGAAATAGTTGCCAGAGATATAAAGATGGGCAAGGAAGAAATAACCAGAGACATTCCAAATGTCGGCGAAGAGGCGCTTAAAAACCTTGATGAGAGCGGCATTATAAGGGTAGGCGCAGAGGTAAAGCCGGGCGATATATTGGTAGGCAAGGTAACGCCAAAGGGCGAGACACAGCTTTCGGACGCAAAGGTGTTTTCAAGAAAAGGCGTTGATAAGGATGAGAGAACCAAATCAATAGAGGATAAAGAGGTTGCCCGCCTTTTGAAAGACCGTGATGATGAGATTGCCATTATAAAGGGCAGCATTCATAAGAAGATAAAAAAACTTCTTATCGGCAAAAAATCAGATGTTAAATTAACAGACAGAAAGGGCAATATATTGCTCGCAAAGGGTAAAGCCATAACAGAAGATATGCTTGCTCACATTCCAGAGGATAAATGGCACAGTATTACAACAGGCGATGATAAGATTGATAATGAAGTAAGAAATGCATCGGATAATTTAAACGAGCAGATTGACTTGATAAAGGTTGTATTTGACGAGAGGATGAACAGGCTGAAAAGAGGCGATGAACTGCCGCCCGGCGTTATAAAGATGGTAAAGGTTTATGTTGCAATGAAAAGAAAGGTGTCTGTCGGGGATAAGGTGGCAGGCAGGCATGGAAATAAAGGCGTTATATCAAGGATACTGCCGGAAGAGGATATTCCGTATCTTCCTGACGGTACTCCGGTTGATATGATTTTAAATCCCCTCGGCGTCCCTTCAAGGATGAATGTCGGGCAGATATTGGAGACGCATCTTGGTCTTGCGGCCAGGGAACTTGGCAGAGAGATAGACGAGTATTTGAATACAAATTATAGTCCAAATGCCCTGCGGGAGCGGCTTAAAAAGGCATACTCCTCTGCAGAGATAAGCAGATTTATAAATGAACTTTCCGATAATGAAATTATTGATATTGCCAAAAAGACTAAAAAGGGCATTTATATGGCAAGTCCTGTTTTTGACGGTGCAACTGAAACAGAAATAAAAAATAATCTTGAAAAGGCGGGCTTGCATAAGAGCGGCAAGACAATACTGTATGACGGAAGGACAGGAGAGCCGTTTGACCAAGATGTTACTGTCGGCGTGATGTATATGCTGAAACTTCATCATCTTGTTGACGATAAAATACATGCAAGAAGCACAGGGCCTTATTCTCTTGTAACCCAGCAGCCGCTTGGAGGAAAGGCGCAGTTTGGAGGACAGAGGCTTGGCGAGATGGAGGTCTGGGCAATGGAGGCATACGGCGCAGCCTACACACTGCAGGAGTTTCTTACTGTAAAGTCCGATGATATGCCCGGAAGGACAAAGATATACGAGTCAATTGTAAAGGGTGATTTTGGCCTTGAACCGGGACTGCCGGAATCCTTTAATGTATTGGTAAAAGAACTCCAGAGTTTAAGCCTAAATGTGGAACTTTTAGAGGAAGAGTAATAAGCCTTACGGCAATTGTAAAATGAAAATTGGAAATTGGAAATTGCAAAATGTTTATAAAATTTAAAATCTAAAATTTACAATTTGCATTTTGCAATGAGCGAAGCGTATTAAGGAGGTTACTTTGCAAAGTTTGATAGCGCTTTTTGATAAACAAAAAAGGCCAATGGATTTTAATGCCATAAAAATATCCATAGCGTCTCCCGAAAAGATAAGGGAGTGGTCGCATGGCGAGGTGAAAAAACCAGAGACCATAAATTATAGAACTTTTAAGCCTGAGAGGGATGGTCTTTTCTGCGCAAAGATATTCGGTCCTGTAAAGGACTTTGAATGCAACTGCGGCAAATATAAACGGATGAAGCACAGGGGGATTGTCTGCGAGAAATGCGGCGTTGAGGTTATTCCATCTAAAGTTAGGAGAGAAAGGCTTGGACATATAGACCTTGCTGTCCCTGTTGCGCATATATGGTTTTTAAGGAGTCTTCCAAGCAGGATTGGTTTAATGATTGATATGACTTTAAAGGAACTTGAAAAGGTTCTTTATTATGAAAGTTATATTGTTATAGATCCAAAGGATTCTGAACTAAAGTCAGGCGAACTCTTAAGCGACGACAGGTATCAGAAAGAACTTGAGAAGTATGGGCCAAATGGTTTTGTTGCAGGCATGGGCGCTGATGCTATTCAGGAGTCGTTAAAGGCGATCAATATTAACGACCTTTCTTCGTCTCTCAGGGCAGAGATGAAAAAGACTGCATCAGATGCAAAGAAGAAAAAGATCGCCAAGAGGTTGAAGGTTATAGATGGCTTCAGGGTGTCTGGCAATAGGCCTGAATGGATGATACTGAATGTCATCCCAGTGCTTCCTCCAGATTTAAGGCCCCTTGTCCCTCTGGACGGCGGCCGTTTTGCAACATCTGATTTGAATGACCTTTATAGAAGGGTTATAAATAGAAATAACCGCTTAAAGAGATTGATGGAATTAAACGCCCCTGACATTATTGTGAGAAATGAGAAGAGGATGCTTCAGGAGGCTGCTGATGCATTGTTTGATAACGGCAGAAGGGGAAAGATTGTAACAGGACAGAACAAAAGGCCGCTGAAGTCACTCTCCGATATGATAAAGGGCAAGGGCGGAAGGTTCAGACAAAACCTGCTTGGCAAGCGAGTGGATTATTCAGGCCGTTCAGTTATAGTTATAGGTCCTGACCTGAAACTGCACCAGTGCGGACTGCCAAAGATAATGGCGCTTGAACTCTTTAAACCCATGATATATCACAAACTTGAAGAAAGAGGTTATACAACAACTATAAAGGCTGCCAAAAAAATGGTTGAGCAGGAAAAGGCAGAGGTGTGGGATGTGCTTGATGAGGTCATAAAAGAGCATCCTGTGCTGTTAAACAGGGCGCCAACCCTTCACCGACTTGGTTTTCAGGCGTTTGAGCCGATTTTAATAGAGGGAAAGGCGATTCAACTTCATCCGCTTGTCTGTACAGCGTTTAATGCTGACTTTGACGGAGACCAGATGGCTGTTCACGTGCCGTTGTCAATAGAGGCGCAGACAGAGGCAAGGGTGCTTATGATGTCAACAAATAACATCCTTTCCCCTGCATCAGGCAAGCCGGTTATTATTCCTACTCAGGATATAGTTCTTGGACTTTATTACCTGACAGGGGAAAGGCACGGCGTGAAAGGAGAGGGCAAATTATTTTCATCGCCTGAAGAGGTTAGGGTTGCATATGACTCAGGCGAGGTTGATTTGCAGGCAGGCATAAAGGTCAGGATAGATGGAGAGATTAAACAAACCACTACAGGAAGGATAATATTAAAAGAAATTATTCCCAGTGATGTTCCATTTGATGTAATAAACAAGGTAATGGATAAAAAACAATTGGCGAATCTTATTGATATTTGCTACAGGGCGGCGGGCGATAAAAAGACAGTTATCCTTGCAGACCAGCTCAAGAATATGGGCTACTGGTATGCGACAAAGGCAGGCATTTCAATATGTATTGATGACATGAAGATACCTCAAAAAAAGAGCGAGCTTCTTGAGAAGGCATATGAAGAGGTTCAGGATATTCAGAAGCAGTATAATGAAGGGCTCATAACAGACGGCGAGAGATATAATAAGGTTATAGATATATGGGCGCAGGTAACAGAAGAGGTTGCAGGAGAGATGTTAAAGGAACTTGGCAGCGAGGTGGTTGTTGATGAAAAGGGCAAAAACAAAAAGGTGCCGAGTTTTAACCCGATATTTATGATGGCGGATTCCGGCGCAAGGGGCAGCGCCCAGCAGATAAGACAGCTGGCAGGTATGAGGGGTCTTATGGCAAAACCGTCTGGCGAGATTATAGAGACGCCGATTACAGCAAACTTCAAGGAAGGTTTGAATGTTCTGCAATATTTTATATCAACGCACGGCGCAAGAAAAGGCCTTGCGGACACAGCGTTAAAGACAGCGAATTCAGGCTATCTTACAAGGAGGCTGGTTGATGTTGCGCAGGACGTCATAATCTCTGAAGATGACTGCGGCGCACTGGACGGCATTTATATGTCATCGCTTGTAGAGGGCGGCGAGATAATAGAGACGATTGGAGAGAGGATACTCGGCAGGGTTACGCTTGAAGATATTACAGACCCGTTTACAGGCGAGGTCATAGTTGAAGAAAATCAAGAAATAGATGAGGACCTTGTAAAAAAGATTGAAGATGCAGGCATTGAAAAGATAAAGATAAGGTCTGTTCTTACATGCAGGTCAAAAAGGGGCATATGCGGCAAGTGTTATGGAAGAGACCTTGCAAGGGGCAGATTGGTTGATATTGGCGAGGCGGTCGGCGTTATTGCTGCGCAATCCATTGGCGAGCCGGGGACGCAGTTGACCATGAGAACATTTCATATCGGCGGCACAGCAAGCAGGATGGCTGCTCAAACTGCGTTGGAGGCAAGGCACGACGGTGTTATGAAACTTCATGGATTAAATACTGCTATAAACTCAAAAGGCGATACCATAATAATGAACAGACGCGGAGAGATTGCTGTTTGTGACGAACAGGGCAGGGAAAGAGAAAAAAATCCTGTTATCTACGGCGCAAAACTTAGGGTAAAAGACGGACAGCATGTAAAGGTCGGCACGGTTCTGGCAGAGTGGGATCCGTATACAATACCTATAATTGCAGAGGCATCCGGCAGGGTCAAATTCGGCGATATAGAAGACGGCAAGACAATGAAAGAGCAGGTTGACGAAGTTACAGGACTCTCAAGCAAGGTCATAGTGAGTTATAAGGAAGGAGACTTCAGGCCAAGGGTGTCTATAAAAGACCACAGCGGCAGGACATTAAAGATACCGGGCGCAAAAATTGAGGCAAGGTATCCTTTGCCAGTAGGCGCGATTATAACAGTTTCAGAAGGCGACGAGATAAAGGCAGGCGACATTATATCAAAGATCCCGAGAGAAACAACAAAGACAAAGGATATTACAGGCGGTTTGCCGAGGGTTGCGGAACTCTTTGAGGCAAGAAAGCCGAAAGAGTGCGCTGTTATAAGCGAGATAGACGGGATTGTTTCATTTGGCAAGGATACGAAAGGAAAGAGGAAGGTCGTAATAACGCCTGACATCGGAGAGCCGATAGAATATCTCATACCAAAAGGCAAACATATAAGCGTGAGAGACGGCGATAGGGTCAGCGCTGGCGAACCTTTGATGGACGGCTCTGCTAATCCGCATGATATTTTGAGGGTGCTTGGAGTTAAAGAATTGGCAAAATATCTGGTGGATGAGGTTCAGGAGGTTTACAGGCTCCAGGGTGTTAAAATCAATGATAAGCATATAGAGGTTATGGTTAGACAAATGATTAGAAGAGTAAAGATTAAAGATCCGGGAGATACAAATTTTCTTGCTGGAGAGCATGTTGAAAGGAGCATATTTGAGGAAGGAAATGAAAGGGCTCTTGCAAAGAAGGGCGGCAAGCCTGCAACTGCAGAGCCGCTTCTATTGGGCATAACAAAGGCGTCGCTTTCAACAGAAAGTTTTATTTCAGCCGCATCATTCCAAGAGACCACAAAGGTTTTAACAGAGGCGAGCATATCAGGCAAAGTTGATTATTTAAGGGGACTCAAGGAAAATGTCATAATGGGAAGGCTTATTCCAGCAGGCACAGGTTTTCCGAAATACAAAAATGTGGGTGTAATGTCAGAAAAATCATTACAAAATCAAGAAAATTTTAATGAAGAGATAAAAACTTCTTGACAAGAAAAACATATGCTGATAAATTAAATAAATTTTACTCCTATATACAGCGACATAAATAAATGCGCAATAATATAGAGCGTTAGAACAAAGCAGACCAAGACGCGACGAAAGCGAGGAGTGAGGCGTATTTTCAGCATACGCCGCAATGACGAGCTGAGGAGCAACGCAGGTATGCGAAGTTATGACGCTCTATATAAGTTTCTCAAAAGGAAGGTAGTTAATGCCGACAGTAAATCAGCTTGTAAAAAAAGGAAGACAAAAGGTAAGACATAAAACTGCGTCTCCTGCTTTAAAGGAATGCCCGCAGAAAAGAGGTGTTTGCACAAGGGTTTATACAACTACGCCTAAAAAGCCTAATTCTGCGCTTAGAAAGGTTGCGAGGGTAAGGCTTACAAATGGCATGGAGGTTACATCTTATATACCCGGTGTTGGACATAATCTTCAGGAGCATTCTGTTGTTCTTATCCGCGGCGGAAGGGTTAAGGATTTGCCGGGTGTCAGATACCATATAGTCAGAGGCACATTAGATTCAGTGGGCGTTCAGAATAGAAAACAGAGCCGTTCAAAATACGGTGCAAAGAGACCAAAGTGACGGCATTCTACGAATGCCGAATTGTAAATTGAAGATTGGAAATTGGAAATTTTAAAATGAAAGAAAATTTATAATTTAATATTTACAATTTTCATTTTACAATGGAGCGAAGCGACAAGGAGGTTTTTAAATGTCAAGAAAAGGGAAAATACCTAAAAGGGATGTATTACCAGATCCAAAATATAATGATAAGATTATTACCCGATTTGTTAATGGAATAATGAAAGAGGGCAAAAAAAGCCTTGCCGAGTCAATATTGTATAAATCTATGGACAGGATAAAGGAAAAGACAAAAGAAGACCCAATTAAGGTGCTGAAGAAGGCAATTGATAATACAAAACCATCTGTTGAGGTAAGGTCAAGAAGGGTCGGCGGCGCCACATATCAGGTGCCTATAGAGGTAAGAAGCGACAGGAAATTGGCGCTGTCCATAAGATGGCTCACATCATATGCAGCAATGAGGGGCGAGAAGTCAATGATAGAAAAACTGGCAGGTGAACTTATTGACGCATATAACAGCAAGGGCGGCGCGGTTAAAAAGAAAGAGGATGTTCACAAAATGGCAGAGGCAAATAAGGCGTTTGCGCATTATAGGTGGTAAGTTTTCTTAATATTAATTGTAAATTGAAGATTGGAAATTGAAAATTTTAAAATGAAAAGGCAAACAATTTTACAATTTAGAATTTACAATTTGCATTTTCCAATAGGAGCGAAGCGACAAGATGGCAAGGGCAGTATCATTAGAAAAAACAAGAAATATCGGCATAATGGCACATATAGATGCTGGGAAGACAACAACAACCGAGAGAATTCTCTATTATACAGGTGTTTCTTATAAAATAGGCGAGGTGCATGAAGGCACAGCAGTCATGGATTGGATGGTTCAGGAGCAGGAAAGGGGCATTACAATCACATCTGCCGCGACCACATGCCTCTGGAAGGATAACCGCATAAATATAATTGATACGCCTGGCCATGTTGATTTTACAATAGAGGTTGAAAGGTCTTTAAGGGTTTTAGACGGCGCTGTTGCCGTGTTTTGCGCTGTTGGCGGTGTTGAGCCGCAATCAGAGACAGTCTGGAGGCAGGCTGACAAATACCGCGTGCCGAGGATTGCGTTTATAAATAAGATGGACAGGGTTGGGGCTGATTTCAAAAGGGTTGTCGGCATGATGGTTGACAGATTAAGGACAAGACCTGCTGTGATACAACTGCCTGTTGGCGCAGAGGATAGTTATAAAGGGATTGTTGACCTTGTGAATATGAATGCGATTATTTGGGATGAATCCACGTTAGGCGCAAAATTCCGTATTGAAGATATCCCGGCAGATATGAAAGAACTGGCAAAAGAATATAGAGATAAACTTATAGAAACAGCAGCAGACTTTGATGAAACGCTTATGGAAAAATATTTAGACGGCAAAGAGATTACATCAGCAGAACTCAAGGCTGCTATTAGAAAAGGCGCAATTTCAATGGGCATAACGCCTGTTATATGCGGCGCTTCTTTTAAAAATAAAGGTGTTCAGCCGATGTTGGACGCTGTTATTGATTACCTTCCATCGCCATTGGATATTCCCCATAAAAAAGGCATTAACCCTGATACAAACAATGAAGAGACAAGAGAAACAGATGACAATGCGCCGTTTTCAGCGCTTGCATTTAAAATCATGACAGACCCGTTTGTCGGTCAGTTGACATTTTTCAGGGTATATTCAGGTCATCTTGATTCAGGTTCTTATGTTTATAATGCGACAAAAGGACAGAGGGAGCGTATTGGAAGACTCCTCAAGATGCATGCAAACAAAAGAGAAGATATAAAAGAGGTGTATGCAGGCGATATAGCAGCGGCAGTTGGGTTAAAGAGCACAATAACAGGTGATACCCTATGTGATGAAGATAAGCCGGTGCTGCTTGAGGCAATGGAATTTCCAGAGCCTGTTATGAGCATTGCAATAGAGCCAAAGACAAAGGCAGATCAGGAAAAACTCGGCATATCTCTCCAGAAACTTGCAATAGAAGACCCTTCATTCAGGGTAAAGACAGATGAAGAGACAGGGCAGACCATTATATCAGGCATGGGTGAACTTCATCTTGAAATTATTGTTGACAGGCTTTTAAGAGAATTCAAGGTTGAGGCAAGCGTTGGCAAGCCTCAGGTCGCATATAAAGAGACGATTACCAAAAAGGTTGAGTCAGAAGGCAAATATATTCGTCAGACAGGCGGAAGGGGTCAGTATGGGCATGTCTGGCTCACAGTTGAACCGCAGGAGCCAGGAAAGGGTTTTGAATTTGAAAATGATATTGTAGGCGGCACAGTCCCAAAAGAATATGTGCCTGCTGTTGAAAAGGGTATTAAAGAGGCGTTGGAAACAGGCGTGCTTGCAGGTTATCCAATGGTTGATTTAAAGGTCTCATTATTTGACGGTTCATATCACGATGTTGATTCATCTGAAATGGCATTTAAGATTGCAGGTTCAATGGGTTTTAAAGACGGATGCAAAAGGGCATCTCCAGTGTTGCTAGAGCCTATAATGGATGTTGAGGTTGTTGTGCCAGAGCAGTTTATGGGCGATGTTATCGGCAATTTAAGTTCAAGAAGAGGCAAGATTATGGGCATGGATTCAAGGGCAGGATTTCAAGTAATTCAATCTAAAGTGCCTTTGGCAAATATGTTCGGGTATTCAACAGATTTGCGTTCAGCAACTCAAGGGCGCGCGACATTTACAATGCAGTTTTCTCATTATGAGCAGGTTCCTTCTTCCATTGCTGAAGAGATTATTGCAAAGGTGCAAGGAAAGTAGACGACATTCTACGAATGTCTCATTGGAAATTGAAGATTGCAGAGTGCAAATTTTAAAATTAAAGAAATTCAATTTGCAATTTAAAATTTGCAATTTAAAATTTACAATTTTCAATTTACAATTCTCACGAAGTGAGTAAAGGGAGGACAATATGAGCAAGGCTAAATTTGACAGGACAAAGCCGCACATCAACATAGGGACAATAGGGCATGTTGACCACGGCAAGACCAGCCTGACAGCCCCGGACACGCAGACTATGTAAAAAACATGATAACCGGAGCAGCCCAGATGGACGGCGCAATACTAGTAGTCTCAGCAGCAGACGGCCCCATGCCCCAGACAAGAGAGCATATCTTGCTTGCAAGACAAGTCGGAGTGCCTGCAATAGTAGTATTCCTAAACAAAGTAGACATGGTAGACGACAAAGAACTATTAGACCTTGTAGAATTAGAAGTAAGAGAACTACTAAACAAATACAAATTTCCCGGAGACGAAATACCAATAGTAAAAGGCAGCGCAGTAAAAGCGCTAGAATGCGGATGCGGCAAAAAAGAATGCAAGGCATGCGGCCCAATACTTGAGTTAATGGACACAGTAGACAGTTATATAGTAGAGCCCAAAAGAGACATAGAAAAACCCTTCCTAATGCCAGTAGAAGATGTATTCAGCATATCAGGAAGAGGAACAGTCGTAACCGGCAGAGTAGAAAGAGGCATAGTAAAAATAGGAGAAGAAATAGAAATCGTAGGATTAAAGCCTACAATCAAGACAGTAGTAACCGGCGTAGAAATGTTCAGAAAGTTGCTAGACGAAGGCAGGGCAGGGGACAACATAGGAGCGCTCTTAAGAGGCACAAAAAAAGAAGAAGTAGAAAGAGGGCAAGTATTAGCAAAACCCGGCAGCATAACCCCCCATACAAAATTCAAGGCAGAAGTATATATATTAACAAAAGAAGAAGGCGGAAGACACACCCCATTCTTCAAAGGATACAGGCCGCAGTTTTACTTTAGGACGACCGATGTAACCGGTATTGCCCAATTGCCAGAAGGAGTAGAGATGGTAATGCCTGGGGACAATGTAAACTTAGAAGTTGAACTTATAATGCCCATAGCAATGGAA
>JACRNI010000070.1 GCA_016234925.1 Deltaproteobacteria bacterium
AAAAGAAGTAGAAATAGAAGTAAAATTAGCAAAAGAAGCAGGAGAGGCATTAGGAGAGATAATATCAAGCGTAGACCGAGTAACCGGCATGATACAGCAAATCGCAACAGCATCAGAAGAGCAAAGCACAGCATCAGACCAGATAAGCGGAGACATAGAGACAGTAGCAAGCGTAACAAAAGAGACAGCCGCCGGAGCCAACCAGATAGCATCAGCATCCAATGATTTAGCAGGACTTGCATCAGAACTGCAGACTATGGTATCAAGGTTTAAGATAGGTGAAGATGCAGGGACAAAAATAGGTAAAGGTATAGGCGCAGGGATAAAGGCAGTTGGGAGTGGGTTGAAGAGTCTGAAGTAAATTGTAGCCGCAACCTTTATGGTTGCGTTAAATGCGCAGGCGTAAAGCCTGCGTATAATGCGCACCCATAAAGGGTGCGGCTGCCATAAAAGGGAGATAATATGCTTGAGGAAAAAAAGACAGGTGAACTTCAATTAGTAACATTTAATATGGGCAAGGAGGAGTTTTCAGTTGAGATATTAAAGGTTCAGGAGATAATCAGGATGATGGAGATTACAAGGATACCAAAGTCTCCTGACTTTGTTGAAGGTGTCATAAACTTAAGGGGCAAGGTAATACCAATAATTGATTTAAGGAAGCGATTTGGTCTTCCTAAAATAGATAAAGATACAGATACCAGAATAATAGTTATTGAAAGCGGTGGTAAGTCAATTGGGCTTATAGTTGATTCAGTATCAGAGGTTTTGAGGCTTCCTGCATCTACAGTTGAGCCTCCGCCCGAGATAGTTGGAGGAATTGATTCAGAGTATATTGAAGGTGTCGGGAAATTGGAAGACAGGCTAATTATACTTTTAAATCTGGACAAGGTTTTAACATCTCATGAGAAACATGCACTCTCTCAAATGGAGCCGCAGCCGGCATGAGGAAAGAGAAGGTCAGGAGTCAGAAGTTAGTATTCTGTTTTCTATTTCCTGTAAAAGACGCCGATAAATTGGCAACTACTAGAAACCCGAGACCATCAATTCGGCCTATGAACTAAATCTTTAATCCGTTTAAACTTTAGGCAGTTGTGATTAAGAATAAGGCAGATGTTTAGTTTATCCTGATTACCCTACCTGTTTTAATAACTGCTTTCCATAAAATATAAATCCAACAAACCGCAAAATTATCTTGATAAATCAAATGGGTGCATGATTTTTCAAAATCTTGGGTCTATTAATATTCATAACCCTATAAGACTTTGGCACTTTAGTTGCAATAAAACTGCAATAAAGTCAGGGCTAACTTAATAAAAAGGAGGTAGCAAATGAAAAGGATTTTAACAATAGTCTTAGCAACAGCAGTAATTCTTTCAGGGCAAATTGCATTCGCGACGCCATCAACGCATATCTGGAGTCCGGCCACAGACATCCAGCCCTATGGTGTATTTCATCTGACTGCTGATATGTATCTGCCTGTCAAAAGCGATGATGAACAGGTAGGGGGTGTAAGGGCAGACAAACCTGACCCTGTAACAAATATGGGTCTTACGCTTGGGGTTCTGCCATTTGAAAAGGTTCAACTTGAATTAGGTTTTGACCACATCACAGGTTACAGTTTTGCTAAAAGAGGCGACCTTGATGACAGTCCTTTTTATTTCAATGCCAAATTAGGCGTACCAGAAGGCTCATTCGGTACATATTTCCCGGCGCTTGCAATAGGCGGTTATATGTTCGGGACAAGGACAGATGGTGAGGCAAGGGCAAATAGAACATTAGAACCCGGAACAGATTACAATATCTATTATGCAAAGATTGCAAAAACATTTGACCCTGTTGGAAGGTTTTCTGCTGGTTATTACGCCGGAAATAAAAAACTCCTTGTGGATGAAAATGGAAAAGAGGATGAACACGGCGTATTGCTTGCATGGGAAAGGGTAATGACAGAGATTTCAGATAAACTCTGGCTTGCAGTGGATTACATGGGCGGAGACAATAGTTTTGGCGCAATTGCTTACGGTTTTTCATGGAAATTTGCGCCGAATGTAAGCGTGATATTCGCATATGTTGACCAGAATAATGACAAACTTGCATTTGTAGAGGACTGGTTCACTGTTCAGGTTGATATTGACTTTAATGTGTTTGGGAAATGACAAATTGATTACACCGATTAAAAAAACTAGATTACACAGATTAAAAAATGAGTACACAGATATGCTGTTTCAATCGGTGTAATCGTATTCTAAAATCTGTGCAATCAGTTTACGGAGGTAAACTATGAAAAAGATAGAGGCAATAATTAAGCCGTTTAAACTTGATGAGGTCAAAAAGGCATTGAACGAAATCCATATTGAGGGCATGACAGTTACAGAGGTTAAGGGTTTTGGAAGGCAGAAAGGCCATACTGAATTATACAGGGGCGCAGAATACGCTGTTGATTTTCTGCCAAAGGTAAAGATTGAGGTCGTAACATCAGATGACATGGCAGTAAAGGTTGTTGATGCAATCCAGACCTCTGCAAAGACAGGAAAGATCGGCGATGGAAAAATCTTTGTATCATCAATAGAGGAGTGCGTGAGGATAAGAACAGGGGAAAGAGGGAAAGAGGCGCTTTAGAAACAGGGGTTGGGGACTAGGGATTAGGGGCTAGTAAAACCTTAAACTACTATATATGA
>JACRNI010000117.1 GCA_016234925.1 Deltaproteobacteria bacterium
TGTCTTAAGCGGTTCATCTGGCGCTGAGTTAAAGAGAGAGGCAATACGACAAGGCATGAGTAGTTTGAGGATGAGCGGCATAAAAAAGATAAAAGAAGGCGTTACGACCATTGAAGAGGTTATGAGGGTTACAATGGCGGATTAAAAACAAGTAGAGGGTGATAGAGTAACGGGGTGACGGGGTAACTCCGACATTCCGACACACCAATACTCCGATACTCTAACAAGGAGACACTATGGCAGATGTTCAACAGGAAAAAAGGTTAAATCTTCAGGAACTTCTAAAGATTATGATAGATAACGGTGCATCTGATATGCATATCACAGCAGGCTCTCCGCCGAGGTTCAGGATAAACGGCAGGCTGATAAATATCGGCACCATGCCTGTTCTTACACCGGTAGATACAAAACAGATGTGCTACAGCATCTTGGCAGATGCGCAAAAGCACAAATTTGAGGAAGAAAACGAGCTGGATTTTTCATTCGGCTTAAAGGGTTTATCCAGGTTCAGGGGCAATCTTTTTGTTCAAAGAGGCGCTGTCGCAGGCGCATTCAGGACAATACCATTTCAAATCAAGACGCTTCAGGAACTTGGACTGCCTCCGTTTGTAGAGGAATTAACGAAAAAACCAAGGGGGCTGGTTCTTGTTACAGGTCCTACAGGCAGCGGCAAGTCATCAACACTTGCCGCAATGATAGACAAGATAAATCAGGAATCTCCTGACCATATAATCACCATAGAAGACCCTATTGAATATATTCATCAATCTAAAACAGCGCTTGTAAATCAAAGAGAGGTTGGCGCAGATACATTTACATTTCAAAAGGCATTGAAACATATATTGAGACAAGACCCGGATGTTGTTCTCCTTGGCGAAATGAGAGATATGGAAACCATTGAAATTGCGCTCACTATTGCAGAAACAGGACATCTATGCTTTGCAACACTGCATACAAATTCATGCGTCCAGACCATGAACAGGATAATAGATGTATTCCCAGCGGGCCAGCAGCCTCAGGTCAGGGCGCAGCTCTCATTTGTTCTTGAAGGTGTTATATCACAGCTTCTTTTGCCGCGGGCAGATGGCAAGGGGAGGTGTGTATCAACAGAGATAATGATACCGAATCCTGCGATACGAAATCTCATAAGGGAAGACAAGATTCATCAGATATATTCTCAGATGCAGGTTGGACAGGCAAAATTTGGAATGCTGACAATGAACCAGTCATTATTTACATTGTATCAAAGAAGGGTTATTACGCTTGAAGAGGCGATGAGCAGGAGTTCAGACCCTGATGAATTAAGGCAGATGATGGTGAATCAAGGCGCTGCTGTAAGACCGGCCGGGAGGTAATCTATGCCAACTTTTGTATATGAAGGTAAATCACTAGGCGGTGAACCAAGAAAGGGCGAGATAGAAGCGGCAAATCTTGCTGGTGCAAATACAGCATTAAGGAGACAGCAGATAATCCCGACAAGTGTTTCTGCTAAAAAAGCAGGTGGAGGTTTTCAGATACCCGGTTTTGGGGGAAGTGTTGGGACAAAAGAGATTGTTATATTCACAAGGCAGTTTGCAACAATGATTGATGCAGGACTTCCGCTTGTCCAGTGCCTTGATATACTTTCAAGCACGCAGGAAAACAAGTTCTTTAAAAAGTCTCTGCTTGATATTAAGGCAAGTGTTGAAGGCGGCGCAACATTCGCCGAGTCATTAAAAAAACACCCAAAGGTATTTGATGACCTTTATGTCAACCTTGTCGCGGCAGGCGAGGTCGGCGGCATCCTTGATACAATACTCGGCAGGCTTGCATCATTTATGGAAAAGGCCGAAAAGATAAAAGGCAAGGTTAAGGGCGCTATGAGTTACCCTGCAATAGTTATGGTCATTGCTGGTATTGTTGTTACAGTTATTTTAATATATGTTGTCCCTGTCTTTACAGCGATGTTTTCAAGTTTTGGCGCGCAGTTACCTGCCCCTACACTGGTGGTTGTTAATCTCTCCGAGGCATTAAAAAAATACTGGTATATGTTTATAGCAGGCGCTGTTGGAATTGTATTCCTTTATAAGGCAATACGAAAGAATCCGAAAGGGAGATATATCACTGATAAGATATTTTTAAAAATCCCAGCCTTTGGTCCGCTTGTCAGAAAAACAGCTGTTGCAAGGTTTACAAGAACGTTAGGAACAATGGTGTCCAGCGGAGTGCCGATACTTGAGGCTTTGGAGATATGTGCAAAGACATCAGGCAATAAGATTATTGAAGAGGCAGTTATGAAGACGAGGACAGCATTGAGTCAGGGTAAGACCCTTGCAGAGCCGCTTGCTGAGACAAAGGTATTTCCATCAATGGTTGTTCAGATGATAAGCGTTGGAGAGACAGCAGGCGCTTTGGATACAATGTTAAATAAGATTGCAGATTTTTATGAAGAAGAGGTTGACACGGCAGTTGATGCGCTTATGGCAATGATGGAGCCGATGCTTATGGCATTTTTGGGCGTTGTAATAGGCGGACTTGTTGTGGCAATGTATCTGCCCATATTCAAGATGGGAGAGGCAATCATGGGTGGAGGGTGATTATACAGAGCGTCATAACTTCGCATACCTGCGTTGCTCCTCGTCTCGTCGTTGCAGCGTATGCTTAAAATACGCCTCACTTCTCACCTTCGTCGCGCCTTGGTCTGCTTTGTTCTGACGCTCTGTATGTTGATTTACTTGTGACGCTGTGTATAGAAAATTCAAAATGCAAATTGCAAAATTTAAAACTTGTCCCTGCTTAATGCTTGCAGGGATTTAAAATTTCCAATCTTCAATTTAAGGTTTTACCTTGCCTTTATGTCCAATACTCAAGATACCCGCTTCCTTCTAAAAACCAGACTTCAGTGGCTGATGATAATCAGGGTGGTTGTTGCCATAATATTCCTCAGCACAACCACATGGTTTCAAATCAAGAAGGTTTTATTCTTTGATGTCAACCTCTATCCGCTTTATTCCATTGTCATAATCATATGCGCAGCATCCATCTTCTACGCTATTGTAATGAGGTGGATAAATAATCTTACCCTTTTTACATATTTCCAGATACTCGCAGATGTCATCATAATAACTGCTGCTGTTTACATAACAGGGGGCATGGGGAGCGTCCTGTCGTTCCTCTATTTCTTCACAATAATAAGCGGCAGCATACTCTTGAACCGCAGGGGCGGATTTTATGCCGCATCTGCAAGCGCTCTTTCTTACGGTATCCTTATAGATGCTGATTTTTACAATCTCCTGCCTGACAAATATCAGATAATCATATGGAATATTGCCAGAACAAGAGAGGAATTTCTAACCACCCTTTTTACAAATATTGCGGCATTTTTTACAATCGCATTTTTAAGCGGCTATCTTGCTGAAAGGCTCTCAAAGGTTGAAAAGGAACTAAAGGATAAAAGCGTAGATTTTAAAAGGCTGGAATCCCTTAATAAATATATTGTTGAAAATATTGCCAGCGGTATAATCACAGTTGATTCAGAATTAAAAATAACATCATTCAACAGGGCGGCAGAAAGCATAACAGGATATAGTTTGAGAGAGGTTTATAATCAGGGATTGGATAGATTTTTTTCCGGGCTTTCAGAGAACAATGTTTTTAAAGAGGATGTGTTATTTTCTTCAAGGATTGCGATGCCTTTTGAACATCGTGATGGAAACAAACTTTATCTTGGATTTACCATTTCAAAAATGAAAGATGAATCAGGCAAAGAAACAGGGCACATCATAATAGTTCAGGATTTAACAAAATTAAAGGAAATGGAAGACAGGATGAGAAGGGCAGAAAAACTAAAATCACTCGGCGAACTTTCTGCAGGCATTGCGCATGAGATTAGGAATCCCCTTGCGTCAATAAGCGGCTCCATACAGGTTTTGAAAGACGATTTAAAATTAGAAGGGGATGACTCTCATCTCATGGATATTGTTCTGCGGGAGACAAACAGGCTTAACGCCCTTGTTACGGATTTTCTTTTATTTGCAAAGCCCGCGCCTCTAAAAAAGGCAGCAGTCAATGTAAAAGATTTAATTGAAAATACGCTGGAGATGTTTAAAAATAGCCCTGATGTCGGCAATATTGATATATCAACTGAACTTGAGGATGGACTATTTGTATCAGCAGACCAGCGTCAGATGCAGCAGGTCTTCTGGAATCTTTTTTTAAATGCCCATCATGCAATGATAGAAGGGGGAAGGCTTAAAATAAGTGCAAAAGGCAAAAGTCAAAAGGCAGAAAGAGATAAGGATTTTATTGAGATTACTATTTCAGATACAGGGCACGGCATTGATGCAGAGGATATAAACAATATATTTGACCCGTTTTTTTCAACAAAGGATGGCGGAACAGGGCTTGGTTTGGCAATAGTTCACAGGATTATAGAAACACATAATGGGACAATATCTGTAAAGAGTGAAAAGGGCAGCGGAACCACATTTATAATAAATCTTCCGTTGACAAAAGAGGGATAGCGCAAAAATGGCAAGAGAAGAAAAGATTTTAATAGTTGATGATGAAAAGAGCATGAGGGACTTCCTTGAGATAATGTTTAAAAGGGAAGGATACAAGGTCTGGACAGCAGCATCCGGCGAGGCAGGGCTTTCCCAGTGCGAAAAGACATCTTTTGACCTTATTATCACTGATATTAAGATGAAGGGCATGGACGGCGTCTCGCTTGTTGAAAAGGCAAAGGAAATAAACCCTGCGACAATCGCCATAGTTATGACAGCGTATGCAAATGTTGACAATGCTGTAAATGCAATGAAGGCAGGCGCATATGACTACATCTCAAAGCCGTTCAATGTGGATGAGGTAAAACTCATTGTCAAGAAGGCGCTTGAGATGCGAAGGCTTGAAGAGGAAAACCGCCTTCTTAAAAAAGAGTTAAAACATAAATATGGCTTTGCAAATCTCATAGGCATAAGTTCAAAGATGACAGAGATATATGACTTGATAAAAAGGGTTTCATCTACAAAGAGCAATGTCCTGATTACAGGCGAAAGCGGCACAGGAAAGGAACTTGTTGCAAGGGCAATACACTACGAGGGTGATAGAAAGGCGAATGCCTTTGTCGCTGTGAACTGCGGCGCAATCCCGGAAAACCTGATAGAGAGCGAACTTTTTGGACATCAAAAAGGCGCGTTTACAGGCGCTGTTTCAAACAAGAGCGGCCTGTTTGAAACAGCAAATAACGGCACAATATTTTTAGATGAGATAACAGAACTCCCTTTGCAGATGCAGGTGAAACTTTTAAGGGTTATACAGGAAAGAAACTTTAGAAGGGTTGGAGGCGTGGACGATATATCTGTAGATGTCCGCATCATTGCTGCATCAAACAAGGATATTGGAAAAGAGGTAAAAGAAGGAAGATTCAGAGAGGATTTATTTTACAGGTTGAATGTAATACCAATATATATGCCTGGGCTGCGAGAAAGAAAAGAGGATATACCGCTTATTGCAAACCATTTTCTTGAGAAATATAAGAAAGAACTAGGCAAGGATATAAAAAAAATATCAGAAGAGGCTATAGAAATCTTACTTGGATACGATTATCCCGGTAATGTCAGGGAACTTGAAAATATTATTGAACGGGCAGTTGCACTTGAATCGTCAAATGCCATACTCCCGGAGAGTCTGCCGGAACATCTGGTGAAGGGGCAAGGGGCAAGAAAGGGCAAGGGGCAGGAATTACAATCATCAACTCAAGGATTATTACCATCAGAAATCCCTTTGTCAGGCTTTGATATTGAAAAGACTGTAGAATCATTTGAAAAAGAGATGCTTTTAAAGGCGCTTGCACTGTCAGGCGGAGTGAAGAAAAAGGCAGCAGAACTTTTAGGCTTGAGTTTCAGGGCAATAAGGTATAAGTTGGAGAAGTATGGAATTGATTGACCCAAAAAATGCAACTGCATTTTTTGGCAAACGCAATCTTTGGTCAAATACGGCGTCAAATCAGGCTGTCCAAATACTCACATACATTAAGGGGTATGCGTCTGTTTTGTCCATCCATCTTTTCCTTGTCTTTGGCTCAAATCTTGCGTTTGCCCCGAAAAATAAAAACTAAATACATTTTTCGGGTTAGTTGTTTACGCTGAAAAATGCCCCGACCCATTGCTTTGCAATGGGTGCCCCGTTTGCTGCTCATATACCTGCGCATTTTAAAAAAACAGTATTTTAACAAAACACTTGACAGTATCCAATTATATTGGTAATATATCAATGAAACATGATGGGGGTTTGCGGAAGTAAAGGTGTAGAATGGTATTGTTTTCAGGCCGTGGAAGGCTTGGAATAACCTTCCACGGCCTTTGTTTTTGCAAAACACCTTACCAACCTGCACAAGGTATGGAAGTTTCAGAAAGGAGGTATTAAAATGGCAAAAGGTAAAGTAAAATGGTTCAATGACACCAAAGGTTACGGCTTTATCCAGCAGGAATCAGGCGAAGATGTCTTTGCCCACTACTCTGCTATCGGGGGCGATGGTTTTAAGTCCCTGAAAGAAGGCGATGAAGTTGAGTTTGAAGTAACTTCGGGTCCAAAGGGACCGCAGGCATCAAATATAGTAAAGGTTTAACCTTTGCTGTTATTTTTAAAAGGCTTGCAAGTTTCAGAAAGGAGGTATTAAAATGGCAAAAGGTAAAGTAAAATGGTTCAATGACACGAAGGGTTACGGCTTTATCCAGCAGGAATCCGGAGAAGATGTCTTTGTCCACTACTCTGCTGTCGGGGGTGAAGGTTTTAAGTCCCTGAAAGAAGGCGATGAAGTTGAGTTTGAAGTAACTCAGGGTCCAAAAGGACCGCAGGCATCAAAAGTAACAAAGATTTAACTCTTTTTTCTTTTGTGTCCGATACCCCCTCCTGACAATGTCAGGAGGGGGTTTTTTGTTTGTATTCGCCGAAATTTTCTGATATGTTTTTGATGAAGTTGAGGGTTCAGATGCGTTGTCTCTTAAATATTTTTTTAGCATTGCTCTTATTTACCAGTGTCAATGCTGGCGATATATCCGTTGAAGTTCAGGTTGTTGCCAGAGCAGTTGAAAATAGAATACCTATTGGTGTTGATGATAAATTCCCTTCAAATATCGGCAGGGTTTATTGTTATTCAAAGGTTGTTGGAGCAAGCAAAGGCGATATTGTCAGGCACATATGGTATTACAATGATAAACCCATATCAGAGGTTTCTTTTAATGTAACTTCTTCCAGTTACAGGTTTTATAGTTATAAGACAATCCCTGCTTATGCAAAAGGAAAATGGCGGGTTGATTTAACAATGCAAGACGGAACAGTGTTAAAAACAACAGATTTTACTATAGAATAAACTTGTCCTCACGAAAGTGGGGAAGGCATCCAAATGCTTAAAAAGATATTAAGTGTTTCAGAACTTACCCAAGAGATAAAAACCCTCCTTGAAAATAATCTGTATTATGTGTGGGTTGAAGGAGAGGTTTCAAACCTGCGCTCTCCTGTGTCAGGGCATTTATATTTTACGCTAAAGGATGAATGTTCGCAGATAAAGGCTGTTATATTTAAAGGTGCTGCGCGGTTCATAAAATTTAAGCCTCAAGACGGCATGCATATTATCTGCAGAGGCATGGTGAGTGTTTATCCTGAGAGGGGCGAATATCAGATAATCCTTGATTATGTCGAGCCAAAAGGCATAGGCGCGCAGCAGATTGCATTCCAGCAGTTAAAGGAAAGATTATTTAAAGAAGGGCTATTTGATGAAAAGAGAAAAAGGCAAATCCCAATACTGCCGCAACGGGTCGGTATCGTTACATCTCCAACAGGCGCTGCAGTAAGGGATATACTCAAGGTGTTCAAAAGACGCTTTGCAAATATGGGCGTGCTTATATATCCTGTAAGGGTTCAGGGCATTGAGTCTGCAAAAGAGATTGCAGAAGGTATTGAAGAATTAAATAAGGTAAATGATATTGATGTCATAATAATCGGAAGGGGAGGCGGCTCGCAGGAGGATTTGTGGGCATTCAATGAAGAAACAGTTGCAAGGGCGATATATGCATCTAGTGTGCCGATAGTCTCTGCTGTTGGACATGAGATAGACTGGACTATCGCTGATATGGTTGCAGATGTCCGCGCAGCAACGCCGTCTCAAGCAGCAGAGATGGTTGTAAAGACAAAAGAGGAGTTGTTTGCAAATATAAATAATGCTGTTGCTGCTGCAAGGGCTGCTGTTAAAAGTATGATTGATGAGAAAAAGATTGAACAGCACGGGATTGAAAAAGGGCTTGTCCATCCTAAACAAAGGCTTTATGATTATATGCAGAGGATTGATAATCTGTCAGAGAGGATAAGACTGGCAGCGTCAAATAAATTTATAATAACTAGAAAAGACCTAGAGATTTTGATGTCTAATATAAATGCGTTAAGTCCGCTTTCTGTGTTGAAAAGAGGCTACAGCATTGCAAGGAAACTGCCTTCTCTTGAAATAATAAGGGATTCTAAATTTCTTCAGAAAGGCGATGAATTAAATGTAGTTTTATCCAGAGGAGAGGTTTTTACCAAGGTGTATGCAAAAAATTAAATTTGAAGACGCATTAAAAAAATTAGAGGCAATTGTTGACAAACTTGAAAGGGGAGACCTGCCGCTTGAGGCGTCACTAAAGGCGTTTGAGGAAGGCGTTAAACTCTCCCGCATATGCACAAAAATGCTTGACGATGCAGAGAAAAAAATAGAGATACTGATGAAGGATGAGGACGGGAAATTAAAGACAGAACCGTTTGAGTAAAAGAAAAATCAAAAATTAAAAATTAAAATTAAGGTATTTAATAAATAGAAACTATGCCAAAAATTAAGGACATACCAAAAATAGATCGCCCAAGAGAAAAATTTCTCCAAAAAGGGTCCGACGCACTTTCAAAAAGTGATCTCTTGGCAATTATTTTGGGCAGTGGCATAAAAGGTAAGAATGTTAGGCAACTTTCAGAGAATATTATCAAAAAATTTGGCAAAAACTTTTTGAATATAACTGTTGATGATTTGTTAGGAATTTCTGGGATTGGGCAAGCTAAAGCATTGCAAATTGTTTCTGCAATTTCTTTGGTAAAAAGATTCTATGCAGACGAAAAAACAAGTGAGATTATTATAAAAAATTCTCAAGATGTACTATCGCTTACTTGCGATTTAAGAGATAAGAAAAAAGAGCATTTGGTTTGTTTATATCTTAATGCTAGAAATTCCCTACTTAAAAAGGAAGTCGTTAGCGTTGGACTATTAGATAAAGCATTGCTACACCCAAGAGAAATTTTTTACCCAGCTACGGAATTAAACGCCGCTAGTGTTATCCTAATTCACAATCACCCATCGGGCGATTCTTCACCAAGCGAGAAAGATAATCAGATTGTTGAAAAAATTGTGCAGGCAGGCGAAATAATGGGGATACCTGTTATTGACTTTATTATTGTTTCCGAGAATGATTATTTTAGTTTTCACGAAAAAATAAAAGGGCCAAGTAAAAACATTGATTATGTCGCTGACGGAATACAAGGCACGCTTTTTGCAATATTTGAGGTCAAAAAACCAGATTATGAAATAACCGCCGAAAAAATCCAAGAAAATTATTTCTACATCCCGCAAGTAAAAGAAAATTATATCCAGTTGCATAATCGCAGATACATCGGCAATAAGCACAAACTAATTGAATGGATTTTTTCTATTATCAATAAGGAATGTAGCGGAAATTCTTTTGCGGATATTTTTGCGGGAACAGGCGTTGTTTCTGCTGTTGCAACAAAACACTTTGAAAAAGTGTTATTAAACGATTTTTTACATTCAAATTACGCAATATATCGCGCCTTTTTTGGAAACGAGGCATGGGACAAAAATAAAATAGATAACATTATTAAAAGTTATAATAATATCTATGGCGATGATATAGAGGATAATTATTTTTCTAAAAACTTCGGTGGAAAATTTTTTAGCAAAAATTCAGCAAAAATTATCGGCTTCATCAGGGAAAATATTGAAGAAAATAAAAATAATTTGACAGAGAGAGAATATTATATGTTAATTGCTTCGTTACTTTATACCGCTGATAAAATCGCTAACACAGTTGGGCATTTTGATGCCTATTTCAAAAAGGAATTCGTAAACGATAGTTTTTTCATGAAACCGATTGATCCAATTGATGTTCAAGAAATATCTATTTTTCAAGAAGACACAAATGTTCTGGCAAAAAAGATAAAAGCAGATGTGGTTTATATTGATCCGCCCTATAATTCCAGACAATACAGTCGTTTTTATCATGTGCTTGAAACATTGACCAAATGGGATAAGCCAAAACTTTATGGAGTTGCGCTAAAACCTGAACCGGAAAATATGAGCGATTACTGCCGAGCTAATGCCAAAGAAAAATTTGCAGAACTTGTTCGATATCTTGATACTAAATTTTTAAATAATCCGTGTCTTGTATAAAAATTTTATAAAAATTAACCAAAATAAATATGTCAATTCAAATTTTATCAAATCTAAATTACCCTATCGGCAATATCATCAATCAAGAATTGCAGAATGCGCAATCCGCGAGAATTGCTATAGCTTTTCTAAAATACTCGGGCATAAGAGTAATAGAGAAATCACTTGATCAATGCTTAAATAATAACGGAGTCGTTGAAATTATTGCTGGACTGGATTTTAAAACAACTGATCCGCAGTCAATGCATTATTTAATTCAACTTCAGAAAACAACGCCTAATTTAAAATTTTATTGCTACGGCGACAAAGACATTAATAAAAATAATATCGTATTTCATCCCAAAATTTATTTATTTCAAGGCAAAAGAGAAACAACTGGTATTGTTGGAAGCACCAATCTAACACAGGGTGGTTTGATGACAAATTTTGAGGCGAATGTAATTTTCAAAGAAAGCAAGCCGCTTTATTTTTCACAACTTGAAGCAATTTATAATTCCGTAAAATTTACCGATTCTGTTTTTACCCCAGATGAAGAATATTTAGCTGGATATTCTGATGTTTATAAAGCATTTTTACAAAATGAAGAAAAAGCAACGACAGATAAAAGTATTCAAAAAGTGGTTGATCAAATTAGAAAACGAGAGGAATTTTTGCCCGGTACAGTTCCTTCACTTAAATCTTTGATAATTGATGTTATTAAAAACAAACAAAGATTAGGAGTAGAATTTGTTCCATTGCAAGAAATTTACGAAGAATTAGAAAAAACAGTAGCTGGAAAAAATTTAAACTATAAAAGGGATACATTTAGAAATTCTGTTCGTGGCGAACTTAATACCCACGAAGATAACAGCAATCATCCAAGTAACATACATTTGTTTGTTCGCTCAAAAGACGAGAAGGGATTTTATTCTTTGACGAATAATGGGGAAAATTATCATGGTCGTTAATCTAAAATTTATGACAAAAAAATATTATTACGCACTATTCGATAACCAAATTGGTCGAATTATGTCAACGGGCTTTAATGAAACATCCAAAAATTCAATTAAAAAGCATCTGATGAATTTCTTGTTGCTTGGTAATTTCTCAGAAGAGGGTGAAGATTCAGTAAAAAATAATACTTTGTCCGAATTGCTAAATTATTATGAATTTTCATTGCTAAGATCAGATAATCCTTTCAAAAATGTATAAACTAAAAGTATTTGATGACAATCCGCAAAGCCATAAAGAAGCAGGTTTTGAAAAAGGTTGGACATCAAGATTTGATACTTGGTTTAAAATTGCCAAAGAACTTGGCTTTGTTTGGTATTGGCCAAATGAAGAAATAAAATTTTCCGAAAGTGGCAAAATGCTATTGGATAAAGAAAAACCTGAAAACGAATTGATGGTTTTTGCCAATGCTTTTGCAAAATATCAACGCCAAAATCCTTTTCGCAGAGTTTTAAATAAAAATGTTCCCCTAATCTTGTTAATGCAAACGATAAAACTTTTAAATAATGATCCTGAATACAAAGGTGCAGGCATATCAAGATTGGAAATACCTTTGTTGCTGTGTTGGAAAAATGATAATGCCGAAAGTCTATATCGAGAAATAAAGAAATTACGCAAAAAATATGGCTATTCTCCAAGTAATGAAGTCATTTTAGAACTTTGTTATGGATTACTAAATGAAACCAAAAGAGACGACAATTCTATTTTAGGAGATTATCCAGATGATTTTATTCGCAAAATGCGTTTAACTGGCTTATTGTCTTTGCGTGGAGGCGGTCGTTTTATAGACATAAACACAAAAGAAACGACGACTGTCGATTATATTCTAAAAAATTATATTTCCTATAAAGAATTTGAAACGGAAAAAGAATTTTTTGAATACATTGGTGAAGTTGATCACAATTTAATCGCAACACTTTCCGTATTTAAAGCCCCAGAAAAACCACAAAAGCAGAATTGAAAAAATGGGTTAATCATTATGCTTGGGAATCAATCAAGAACGAATTGCTTAATTTGCCGCAAAAAAAATCTTCCAGTGATGACATTTTGAAAGTTATTGAACAGCCTTTGCGATTGGAGTTTTTAACTTCATTGGCTATTCTTAAAAAGTTGCCAAATGTAGTAGTAAAACCAAATTTTGTGTCCGATGACGAAGGATTGCCAACGAGTTTTGCTTCCGGCGGGAACCCAGATATTGAATGTTTGGAAAATCAGGACACCGTTTTGGTAGAAGTAACATTGCTAACTGGAACACAACAGCATATCAGAGAGTCCTTTTCAATACATCGCCACCTTGAGGAGTATATAAAAAATGGCACTAAATCGTACTCAGTATTTATTTCGCCAAAATCTTTTATTGATACTGAACGCTACTTTAGTTTTATCAAAAAAGATGGCTTAGAAGTGAGAATCTCAGATATTGATAAGTTTGTTAGCAGTCTTGAGACGAAAACAACATTAAACGAAGTGACTTTATAATAATCATAAGTAAACCTTCATTTTTGCTGGAGGTATATATGACTTTTTATTTTTGAGTTTAAACCATGGACATCCGCAAATATTTAAAAGGAAAAAAAGAATATGTTGACAAGGCATTGGAAGGCATTCTGCCGAGCGAAGAAGAATTTCCTAAAAATCTTCATAAGGCAATGAGATATAGTGTCTTTGCAGGCGGCAAACGAATAAGGCCAATCCTCGTAATTGCGTCAGCAGAGGCAGTCGGCGGCAGGATAGAGGATGTTATAAATGCCGCCTGTGCAGTTGAAATGATACACACTTATTCACTCATACATGACGACCTTCCTGCAATGGATAATGACGATTTAAGACGCGGCAAACCGACAAACCACAAGGTCTTTGGCGAGGCTTTGGCAATCCTTGCAGGCGATGCGCTCTTAACACTGGCATTTGATATTTTGGCAAAAAGTCATAATAAAGCAGAAAATGCGCTTACCGTTATCCACGAGATAGCAAAGGCATCTGGTTCAATGGGCATGGTTGGCGGCCAGGCAGTTGATATGGAATCAGAAGGCAAGGAATGCGATTTGCCTTTGCTGGAATATATTCACATTCATAAGACAGGCGCCTTAATGCTTGCATGTATAAGGACAGGCGCAGCGCTGGCAAATGCGTCCAAAAAACAACGTGAATCGCTTACAAGATACGGCGAGGCAATCGGTCTTGCATTTCAGATAGCGGATGACATCCTTGACATAGAAGGCACAAAAAAGGAAATAGGAAAGACCGTTGGCAGCGATGCAAAGAAAAAAAAGATTACATATCCGTCAGTCCTTGGGCTTAATGAATCAAAGGACAGGGCAAAAGAACTTATTCAAATTGCGCTTGATGCTGTTAAAGATTTTGATGATAAGGCAGAGCCTTTGCGGAAGATTGCAGGATATGTTGTTGAGAGAAAAGGGTAACAGAATAAATCCTAATATCTAAATCCTAATTCCCAATAAAATGTCAAATGTCAAAAATAAAGGCATTGGAAATTTAGTCATTGGATATTTTATTAGAAATTAGAAATTAGGATTTAGGAATTTAAAACTATGTCCAAGATACTAGATACCATAAATAATCCAAATGACCTGAAGAAACTTCAGCCAGAGGAACTTCCTGTCCTTGCCGAAGAATTAAGGCAGGAGATTATAAAAGTTGTTTCATCTACAGGCGGGCATCTTGCATCAAGCCTCGGCGCTGTTGAACTTACAATAGCGCTTCATTATTCATTCAATACCCCAAAAGACAAGATTGTATGGGATGTCGGGCATCAGGCATACAGCCATAAAATCCTTACAGGTAGAAGGGATGCATTTAAAACGCTTCGTCAATTTGACGGCATAAGCGGTTTTCCAAAACCATCGGAAAGTGATTATGACGCATTTATCGCAGGCCACTCATCAACATCAATATCTGCCAGCCTCGGCATGGCATGCGCTAGGGATATAAAAAATGAAACTTACAAGGTTATTTCTGTCATAGGCGACGGCTCAATGACCGCAGGCATTGCGTTTGAGGGTTTAAATCAGGCAGGTCATCTTAAAAAGGACATGATAGTTATCTTAAATGATAATGAGATGTCCATATCAGAAAATGTAGGCGCATTGTCAGCATTTTTAAGCAGAAAGATCACAGGCAGATTTGCAACAAGATTAAAAAAAGAGGTTGAATCTTTTTTTGAATATATACCAAAGATAGGCAAGGGATTGGTTCATCTTGCTAAAAGGGCAGAGGATTCTTTGATAACCCTTTTAACCCCTGGTATGCTTTTTGAAGGGCTTGGATTTCATTATATCGGGCCGATTGACGGTCATGATATAAATCAACTCCTGACCACATTGAATGATGCGAAGGAATTAAAAGGTCCTATCCTTATCCACATCATTACAAAAAAAGGCAAGGGCTATGCGCCTGCTGAAAAACAGCCGTCAGTATTCCACGGAGTCGGGCAGTTTGATATTAAGACAGGCGAATTGAAAAAATCCAAAGATAACTTGTTGTCATATACTGATGTATTCAGTAATGCCCTTCTTGAACTTGCAGAGGAAAATCCAAAGGTAGTCGCAATAACCGCTGCAATGCCGGAAGGCACAGGGCTTGACAGGTTTGCCAAAAAAATTCCCGATAGATTTTTTGATGTCGGCATTGCTGAACAGCATGCAATAACATTTGCCGCAGGCCTTGCAAAAGAGGGTTTTGTGCCTGTTGCTGCAATATATTCAACATTCCTGCAGAGGGCGTATGATCAGGTTCTGCATGATGTCTGTCTGCAGAATCTTCCTGTTGTGCTTGCGCTTGACAGGGCAGGCATTGTCGGCGCAGACGGGCCGACGCATCACGGCGTATTTGATTTTTCATTTCTCCGTCACATCCCGAACATTGTGATAATGTCGCCGAAGGATGAGAATGAACTCAAGGCATTGCTGAAAACTGCTGTCGATTGCGGAAGACCGGCGGTTATTCGTTATCCCAGGGGAAAGAGTTATGGAATGCGAAGTGCGGAATTCGGAATTAGGGGTATTCCTGTTGGAGAGGCTGAAGTTTTGCTTGTCCCTGCAGGTTTTAAGCAGGGAATGGATGGCAATGACATTGCTATAATTGCCATAGGCGTATCTGTTTATCCTGCTCTAGATGCAGCAAAGAGATTGGAAAAGGACGGCATCAAGGCAACTGTTGTAAATGCAAGGTTTGTAAAACCCATTGATGAAAATCTCATAATAACCCTTGCAAAAAAAACAGGCAGGCTCTTGACTGTCGAAGAGAATGTCCTTGAGGGCGGCTTTGGCAGCGCAGTCATTGAACTGCTTGAGAAAAATAATATTGCAGATTGTTTTGTAAAACGAATCGGCATACCTGATAGATTTATTGAGCATGGCTCGCAAGAGAAGTTGAGGAAGATTTTAGGGCTTGATGCTGACGGCATAGAAAAAACTGCAAGAGAAATGTTAAGCAATAAACATTGAGCGCAATGCCAAAGAAAGTGAAAAAGCGTTTGGATGTCCTTATTGTTGAAAAAGGGCTTGTAACAAGCCGTGAGAAGGCAAAGGCGCTTATAATGACAGGCAATGTCATTGTTAATGACAGGGTTGCAGATAAGCCCGGAACAGAGGTCGATGAAAATGCGGCAGTTGTTATCAAAGAAGATTTGCCGTATGTTGGCAGGGGAGGAATAAAACTTGAAGGCGCTTTGAATAATTTCAACATAGATGTTAACGGGATTGTGATAATGGACGTCGGCGCATCAACAGGTGGTTTTACAGACTGTTTATTGCAAAGGGGCGCAAAAAAGATATTTGCGATTGATGTCGGCAAAGGGCTTCTTGACTGGAAACTCAGGAATGATGAAAGGGTCAAGGTTATAGAGGGCAAAAATATAAGGCATCTTCAGTTTGATGATATTGGCGAGTTCGTTGATATGGCGGTTATTGATGTCTCATTTATATCGCTAAAAATTGTTATGCCCAATGTCATGAATTTTATAAAAAACAGCGGCTACATACTCGCGCTTATAAAACCGCAGTTTGAGGTCGGCAAGGGCATGGTCGGCAAGGGCGGCATTGTCAGGGACAGCGAAAAGCAAGAATATGTAATTGATAGGATTAAGGAATTTTCAATATCTATCGGCTTGGATGTAAAGGGTGTTGCAGAGTCTCCAATAACAGGGGCAAAGGGAAACAGGGAATTCTGGATATGGCTAAATAAAATAGAAGATTAAATATAAAAATGCAGAATTAAGGAATGTCATTGTTAGGTTTGTAGGGGTTTGATTTATCAAATCCGCATATCTGGTCGGATAAATCGGGATGGGTAAGGAAAAAGTTATTTATCCGTCCCATCGACCACTACATTTTTACCTTTGATTTTTAATTTACTTTTGCCTGCTGTTATGCCACATTAAAAATATGAAATTTATATACATTTTTATCACAGTCATAATGCTTACAATGCTTACCTCCTGCGCGCCGTTTTGGGCTAAAGAGAAAAGCAAGATGCCTCCGTCTATTTATACAAAGATAGAGGCAAAGGTTGATGCAGAGGTGTATTATCATTTTTCAATTGCGCAATTTCTGGCAAGCAGCGGCGATATTGACGGCGCAATGGATGAATATAAAAAGGCAATAGCCCTTGACCCAAAATCCCCTGTCTTATACACAGACCTCGCAACATTATTTATAAGAAAGAACCAGCAGCACGATGAGGCGCTTACTGAACTGGAAAAGGCAGTCAAGATTGACGCTGATTATGTGCCTGCATATTTTATGCTTGGAAGTTTATATGCAGTTGTGAAAAGGGATAAAGATGCTGTAGAGGCATATAAGAAGGTCATTCGTCTTGAACCAAATAATCAAAAGGCATACATATTTCTCGGCACTTTGTACGCAGATTTAAAAAGGTATGATGACGCAATAAATACCTTTAACGAGTTATTAAAGGTCAACCCTGAATCTATTATGGCATACTACTACCTTGGGAGGATAGCGGCTGACAGGACCAGCTATACAGATGCTGAATCCTATTATCTTAAGACGCTTGATATGAACCCAAATTTTGAGGGCGCTGTAGTTGAACTCGGAATGGTCTATGAATTTCAAAAAAAGATAGACAAGGCTGTGGAGATGTATAAAAAGGCGATACTATTTCAACCGCAAAATATTGCCTTAAGAAATAGGATTGGACAACTCTTGATACAGCAGAATAAACTTGATGAGGCGTTAATCCATTACAAAGAACTTTCAAAGTATCCAGCAAATAAGATTGATGCAATGGTCAAAATAGGGCTCATATATTTTGAACAAAAACAGTATGACAATGCAATAATTGAATTCAGCATTATATTGGCTGCGGACCCGAATGCGCCGCGTGTCAGATATTATCTTGCAACTGCTTACGAGGAAAAAGGCGAACTTGAAAAGGCTGCGGAGGAATTTAAAAAGATAGCGCCTGAAGGCGAGACATATGTTGATGCAAAGGTTCATCTCGCATATATATATCAAAGACAGGGGAGGACTCAAGATGCTGTAAATGCAATAACGGACGCGATGAAGGCAAAGGGCGCTGATATAGAACTTTACAGGCTTCTCGCCTCTATTTATAAAGATGCAAACCGTTTGCAGGATGCCATAGCGACTATTCAAAAGGCGCTTGAGATTGAGCCGAATAATGCGGAACTCCATTTTATAGCAGGCGTATTTTATGATGATGCAAAGATGACCGATAAAGTCATAGAAGAGATGAAGATTGTTATTAAATTAAATCCCGAACATGCGAATGCGCTCAATTATCTTGGTTATACATATGCTGAAAAGGGCGTAAACATTGACGAGGCGCTTGAGTTAATAAAAAAGGCAGTTTCACTGAAGCCTGACAGCGGCCATATAATAGACAGCCTCGGATGGGTCTATTATAAAAAAGGCGAAATAGACAAGGCGATAACTGAACTTGAAAGGGCGTTAAAATTTCTGCCTGAAGACCCTGTTGTTACAGAGCATCTTGGGGACGCATATATGAAAAAAGGTGTAAAAAAGAAGGCGCTTGAACTCTATGAAAGGGCATTGAAATTAGACCCAAAAAAGGCAGAACTGAATGAAAAGATTGAGGCTATAAAAAAGGATTTAAAGAAATAAGGTCATGGGTCATGGGTCAAGCCTGCCCCTGCAGGCAGTAAGCAGGGGGGTCAAGGATTTTAAAATTTTATTTTTGGTTTTACTAATCGCTGTTTTTACCGGCTGCGCAGCACAGCAAAAAATCCATACTTCAATTCCTCTGCCAGACAAATCTCAGTTAATTTCTCATCTTAAAGAACGCAGCAGCATAAAAACATTAAAGGCGATCGCTAGTGTGGAAATATCACGGGATGATTACCAATACAGCAGCAAGGTAATAATTGCAGCAAAATCGCCAAACCTTTTCAGGATAGAATTCTTAAATATCCTAAACCAGCCGTCAGCAATACTTACAAATAACGGTATAGAACATCTGCTTTATTATTCAGGCAATTTTTATAGAGAAGATGCCTTTCCGCAGTCTTTTCCATTAAAGGATTTGCAATATCTGTTGTTTTACATCATTGGCTGGTCTTATATGCCTATTGAAAACATATCAGGTATAAGCATAGACAATGAAAAAAACTTATATGTCATTGATATGAATGCTGACAATTTGCTTCACAGGATATGGCTGAGCCCCGATGACTATGCAATCATTCGCAGGGAAGTTTATGACAGAGACGGCAAGAACATCATTACAATGGTTTTTGAAGGATACAAAGAAGCTGGAGACGGCAAGTTCCCGTCTTCTATAAAAATAACTGCTGCTCCATTGAATATAAATATAAGATACGAAAGGGTTGAACTCAATAAAGAGGTGGATGATGCCCTGTTCTTTCTAATACAAACGCAATAAATGTCTTTATACTGCGTTGGACTCCTCGGAAAATCCTCAACATACCAATTAGTATGCCTGCGGTTTTCCTCGTCGTCCGCCTTGTCTAAAATCATTTCTTGCGTTCGTGTGATGTAACTTTATTTAATGCGTTTGTATTATATTTGTATGAGGAATAAGATGTAAGAAATTTTATTTTCGTCTCTCACTTCTCGCCTTCGTACATCTTACATCTCACTGTCTTTACATCGCCTCTTTATTTATCTCTATCTTTGCCTTTGTTCTAGTTTCATTCAGCCATTTTTCAAATGCCTCTGCCTGTTTTTGGTTGAGCAGGCGGTTTTTTATAGATTCTTTTTTTGCCTCAAACTCCTTTTCATCCGCCTCAAGCGCATCTTTTAGTTTCAATACATAAAACATGCCATGCGATGGAACAACCTTTTCATAATAAGGCAACTCCTTTGTTAAACTAAATATAAGGTTATTGTCATATAAAGATATGTTGGTTTTTGGGATAATGCCTTCCTCTGCTGTAAAGAAACCAGTCTCATCAATCTTATATTTGTTTGTTTCAGCAGATTTTAAAAAATCTTTGCCTTGTTTTACATTTTTAAGAAACTCATCTGCTGCCAGTTTTGCCTTTTCCAGCGCTTTTTGTTTTAAGATGATGTTTTTCACGCCTTCAGAAACCTCTTTGTATGTTGGCGCATGGCTGTCAATCCTGTCAACAATATTTATAATATAATAGCCGTCTTTGCCGTCCAAGACTTGGCTTGTCTCATTCTTTTTTAATGAGAATACAGCCTTGTTCAATTCTTCATTCATCACAATCTCATTGCCTCTGTCGCTTTGAGAAAAATATCCTGTTTCTTTAATCTTGACGCCGTTTTTTGCGGCTGCCTCTTTTAAACCCTTGCCGCTGTCAATCTCTTTGCGGATTGCCTGCGCTGTTTCCTTTGTCTTTTCCACTGCCTTTGCAGTTCCAAGCAATTCAGCAATCTGCTTTTTTGCATCATTAAGAGGCTGAAGTCCTGCTTCTTTAACATCCTCAACCTTTATTATATGGAAGCCAAACTCAGTTTCAATAACCTCGCTTACGCCGCCCTTTTTCATTGCAAATGCTGCGTCTTCAAATGGTTTAACCATCATGCCTGCCTTGAAATAGCCGAGGTCCCCGCCGTTTTTTGCAGAGCCGGGGTCTTCGGAATATTTTTTTGCAAGTTCTGCAAAGTCTTCGCCCTTTTTAATACGGATAAGAACATCCCCTGCCTTTTTCTTTGCCTCTTCCTTTGATTTTTGGGTTCTAAACAGTATGTGTCTTGCCTTGACCTCTTTCTGCCTTTCAAATGCCTTTATGTTTTTTTCATAATATGTCTTTATGTCATCATCTGATATTTTTATGTCCTGTTTAGCGCTTGATATGGTTAATGCAGTATATGCAGCCTTAACCTTGTCAGGTATCTTTAGATTATCCTTGTTTTTTTCAAAATAGGCTGATGCCTCATCATCTGCAACTAAAATCCCTTTTTCAAATTGCGAACTGCTTATAGCGGCATATTGAAGGTTTATCTTTTTATTCTCTGTTTTAAATATATCCAGCGCATCTTTATCACTGATACTCACACTAGATGCAATGTTCTTTTGAACCTTTTCTAATATCATCTCCTCTTCCATTGCCTTTTCAAACTCGCCCGGCAGCATCCTCATCCCTGACAGGATTTGGAGATATGTCTCATTGTCAAAGGCGCCATTTTTCTGGAATGCAGGGATGCCTGCGATAGTTTTTTGCAATTCCTTTTCTTCAATTTTTATGCCCTGCTTCTTTGCCTCTTCAAGGATAATAGCCCTGTTAATCAGTCCGTCGAGCGTCCTTTGTTTTAAGTTCATCTTTTCAAGTATTTCATCAGAAAATTGGTCTTTCAGATTTTTTTTATAATACTCAATCTGCCTTTGATACACCTTTGAAAACTCATTTGCAGATATTATCTTTCCATTTACCTTTGCCGCTATAGTGCTTTTGTCAATCCTAAAACTTCCAACACCCCAGAACACAAAGACTATAATGATGATTATAAATATAACCCATACCACTATAGATTTTTGCTTCTTTCTCATAAATTTAAGCATTTAAAACCTCCGTTATGTTTTTTCAATGTAGATTTTTAAACCATAACCTGAATGCCAGTATGGATGCAAGAAAATATGCAATAGGAAGATATGTGAAAATATATATTAAATACATTAACTCCATAAAGCATAACAAAAATATTATCATCCATCATTAACTTCCATTTTTTCCCACATAGCAATTTATTTGCCCAACGAAAGTCTTTTTCTAGCGTTTCGGTCTATTCGCCAATAAACCCAAGTCACTTTTAATCCGTTTAGATAACTAACATTATGTGCTTTACAATAAAGAATAAAGAGGGATAGGTTGTGCGCTAAGTTAACAAGGATATTTTCAGGTTTAAGTTTGTCAATTATTTTTACAATAAATTTACATAATTTTTGTGACCTTACCATATAATAAAAAAGTTTGTAAATCGTTTTTATATTATCTGCATTATCAATTTTGATATTGATAGAAGAATACGAAATGCCGAGTGGGTCTAACGAGTCAAAACTAAAAGTATCTGCTAGTAAATTGTTTTGAGTTATATAATCGTAGATAGGTGTTCCCGGATAAGGCTGCAATATATAGGCAAATGGTATTTCAGCCCCCATTTTCTGATTTAATTCTACTGTAGTCAATGCCTTTTCTAAATTTTCTTCTGGCAGCATAAACATATTTGACGTCCTAAGTTTTATGCCATATTTGCGCACCAGTTTGCCAGCATTTAAAAGTGATTCGTCTTCTATGTCTTTTCCTAATATTTGCTTCCGGAGAATGGAATCACCCGATTCAACTCCTATAGATAGACAATAACAATTTGCTTTCTTGAGCAATGATAGATTAAAGTCATTGACCAAATCGGCACGTATACTAGAAAAAAAAGGAAGTCCTATCTCGGCGGAATATCTTTCACAAAAATCCTGCATCCATTTTTTATTTATACCAATAATGTCATCCCACAAAATGACGCTTTTAATGTTTTTGTTTACTAATCTTTCTTTCAACTCGGCAATTACTTTTTCTGGGGACCTCATGCGCACATATTTTCCAAGTCCTTTATAAATAGCCTGTTTCTGTGCGTTATAGCAAAAACCGCAATTCCATGGGCATCCCCGCGTAGTAACAATAGGCATTTCTGTATAATTTTTAAAAAAATGGTACTTAAAATAAAAATCTAGGTTTGGAAATGGAAGAGAATCCAAGTCTTCAACAAGAGGCGCCATTGGATTTTTTATAATTTTGTTATTGCGAAACATGCATAGGTTGTGGACATCTTTACCATCTTTATTAGAAGATAACGAACTACAGAGTTCTAAAATAGACTGTTCACCCTCGCCAATACAGACAAAATCCACCCCCTCTTGCTTACAAATCTCTTCAGCATGATATGTTGCATGAGGCCCTCCAATAACCACCGGAACTTTGTAATCTTTTTTTACTTCTCTTATAAGATTCAGATAAAAACCTTGTTCACCAGTAACACAACTAATGCCAATTAAATCTGGCTTTGCTTGTATAATTTTTTGAATGATTTTCTTTTCTAATGATATTATAAAAAGATCGGTTTGAATGCCTGCAGACTTTAGTATTGCATTAAGGTATGCAATACCAAAATTATAAGATAATATGTTTTGAATAAATATAACTTTCATATTTTAGACCATAACCTAAATCCAGCAATAGACGCAAAAAAATACGCAATTGGAAGATAGGTAAGTATGTTTCTATTTACTGCCATTCTTTGCACAAGGCTCTCATTATATTCTTGAAGACTCATTATATAAACAGAGAAAAACATTAATGCAGCAAAAATTGTGATTATAAAAAGATATTTTATATCTTCTTTGAATAATGTTTTAATATTCAATACAGTTGTAATGAATAAAAAGGCAAATATAATATTAAAATTTGCCTCTAAAAATAGTACATTTAAAAATTCTCTTATTGCCTGCAATGTGAAGTCAATCCCCACAAACCTTTGTGTTATGCCGTGTCCATATTCAATGTTATATATTGATTTTAATAGGATCCATGGCCCGATTATTATAAAAACTGGAGTTAGGAAATACAACGTGCTGATTTTATTACTTCTCTTTTCTAAAAATATGAATATCCCAAGCGAGATTAGGATTGCTGCGGCAAAAAATATACCCTCATTTTTTGTGAACATGCCAATTCCAATAAAAACACCTGACAAAAACAATAGATTCTTGCTGCCTGTCTTTATATATCTCCAAAAGGTTATTACACCTGCGAATGCGTAATAACCCATTGGCAAATCAGAATATGCGTCAGTTGCATGATATGTAAGAAACGGCGCGCTTGAAATAAGCAGGGTTGCAATAAGTGCTGTCCATAATGATGTATCTCTTTTAACGGAAAAGAAAAATATGCCGAGCAAACTTATAAAATAA
>JACRNI010000099.1 GCA_016234925.1 Deltaproteobacteria bacterium
CCTTGCTTGCTACATCAATGCCTGTGTAATACATGGTCGCTACCCCCTTTTATAGATTTTTATCTTCTTCTATCACATTTATCAGGGTAGCACTATCCATGGGAAAATGTTTCGTTAGGGGTTATTCATAGTATCTCCTTTGAAATACAGGTTGAGGTTAAGGTTTAGGTCAAGAAAAAATAAAATCCAATCTTAACCTCATTCTCAACCTTAACCTGTCTTTATTTCTCTATGCCTGTTTTTTAATGTTTAGAGTCTTGAGTCCTGTAGCCAGCCCCTCAATCTTAACCCTGTCCTGTTCGCCTGTCTTCATATCCTTTAATGTTATCTCATTATTTGCAAGTTCATCATCTCCGAGTATCAAAGCAATCCTTGCGCCA
This sequence comes from Deltaproteobacteria bacterium, assembly GCA_016234925.1. Lineage (GTDB taxonomy): Bacteria > Desulfobacterota > GWC2-55-46 > UBA9637 > GWC2-42-11 > JACRNI01. The sequence goes on from JACRNI010000099.1 coordinate 381, forward strand.
AGTTTGTCAGCTATTTTCATCTGGTTTTTTATGCCTTTGTTTTGATAACCCATTTCTGCAATAAAACCACTTTCCCTTAATTCCTTTAAAATCCTGATTGCCTCTATCTCTGCCTTTTCACCAATACCTATAAGAAATATCGTGGGTTCTGGTTCAATTATTCCGCCTGCTTCTTTTAAAAGAAGCGCAAGCCTTTCCATGCCTATTGCAAAACCAAAGCCTGATGTATCATGCCCGCCGAGTTCTTTTACAAGTCCATCATATCTTCCGCCTGCTGCAACAGCATTTTGTGCGCCGAGTTTATTTGATGTAATCTCAAATGTTGTCCTTGTGTAATAATCCAGCCCTCTTACCATTCTAGGATTTATTGAATATTTTCTGTCAAAGAGGGCGAGATATTTTTTCACATCATCAAAGTGCGTCTTGCAGTTGCCGCATATGGAATCAAGGATTGAAGGCGCATCCTTTGTAATCTCTATGCACTTTTGGCTCTTGCAGTCAATTACCCTTAAAGGGTTTGCATCAATCCTCCTCTGGCAGTTTTCACAGAGTTCTTCTTTTTTGTTAGAGAGAAAAATTTTTAACTTTTGTTTGTATAATGGGCGGCATTCTTTGCAGCCGAGCGAATTTATTTCAAGTTTAACATTGTCTAGTTTTAATTCATTGAAAAGAAAGAGGAGCATATCCAGCGTCTCTGCGTCGACCCTTGGCTCATCTATGCCAAAGACCTCTGCACCGATTTGATAGAATTGGCGGTATCTGCCCTTTTGAGGCCTTTCATATCTGAACATTGGACCAAGATAATAAAATTTTGCTGTTGGAGAATTATATAATTTATGCTCAATATATGCCCTTACAACAGATGCAGTGCCTTCGGGCCGCAGTGTTAGCGATTCATTGTTTCTGTCAAGGAATGTGTACATCTCCTTTTCAACAATATCAGTCGTATTGCCGATGCTTCTGGAAAACAGCTCTGTCCTCTCTAATATTGGAATCCTGATTTCAGAAAATCCATATGTTTTAAAGACATTTCTTGCGCATTCTTCTATATGCTGCCAGAGGATTGTCTCTTCTGAAAGTATGTCGTTGAAGCCTCTTATGGATGAAATCATTTCCTTGTTATTACCTCTCTTACCGCATCTGCAATATCTTTAGGCATAAGTTTGTAATGGGGCAAAAGTTCATCTGCTGTGCCTGATTGGCCAAAGATATCCTGAATGCCGATTCTTTTCATAGGCGCGGGAAATTCTTCAGCAAGAACGGCTGCCACTGCCTCTCCAAGACCGCCGATTATAGAATGTTCCTCTGCTGTAACTATAGCGCCTGTTTCCTTTGCTGCCCTTGCAATCAAATCCCTGTCAATAGGTTTTATTGTTGACATATTGATAACCCTTATATTTAAGCCCTCTTTTCCCAAAATATTTGCAGCCTCAATCGCATGACTTACCATAAGTCCGTTTGCAATAACTGCGGCATCTTTGCCGTCTCTTACAACAACACCTTTGCCGATTGTAAATTTATAGTCATCCGGCAAGATAACCGGAAACTTTGCCCTTGCAACCCTTACATACACAGGGCCGTTATACTTAACAATCTCATGTATTACTGAACGGGCTTCAATTCCATCGCATGGAACTATTACAGTCATATTCGGTATTGCCCTCATAATGGCAATGTCTTCCAGAGCCTGATGGGATGCGCCGTCCTCGCCGACTGTTATTCCGCCGTGTGTTGCAACTATCTTTACATTGAGTTTTGGATATGCAATGGACTGTCTTATCTGCTCCCATGCCCTGCCAGACGCAAATATGGCAAATGTTGACGCAAATGCAGTTTTTCCGCATGACGCAAGACCAGCAGCAGTCCCCATCATATCCGCCTCTGCAACACCCATATTGAAAAATCTATCCGGGAATTTCTTTGCAAATACTGATGTCCTTGTAGAACCTGATAAATCGGCATCTAGGACAACGATGTCTTTGTTTAATGCGCCAAGTTCTGCAAGGGTATCGCCATACACCTCACGGGTTCCTAATAGTTTCAATGCTGCCTCCTTTTACTGTTGTTCTACTTATGACGCTGTATATGCCTCATGGTTTTCTTTATTTTTTGATTTTACTATATCTATCCGTGTTGTCAATTTTAAAAAATCCATCCTACCCCCATCTTTTTTAGGGTTAACAAAACAAGGACAACCTCGCCAATCCGCCAGTCGTTCATAAAAAGCCTTTTGCCCCATCTATAGCAAATCTCTTTTCTATTCAAAATATCAATTTGACTTATTCAGAATATCTATAATATCTTAAAGACAAATAGGATTTACAAGGAGGGCGCCAATGACTAGAAAGACAATCCTCGCAGTTTCACTGCTTTTACTTATCTTCTCAACATCTTATGCAAAGGAGAGAGAGGGCGAGGTTACATTTGAGGTAAATATTGAGGCGCCTGAAAACTCTAAGGATGTGCGGGTTTGGCTGCCGTATCCTTTGTCTGATAATGAGCAGACCATCAGCAATATAAAGGTTGAGGGGAATTTCACACGCAGCGATGTGTATAACCAGAAACAATTTCCCACTGACAAGGCGCTTTATGCAGAATGGACAAAACCAACAAAGACAAGGTTTATTACGCTTACATTCAAGGTAAAGGCAATGGAAAGGATTAGAAAGGATTTCCCATCAAAGGAATCTCAAATCCCTGCTGAAATAAAGGAATATCTCAAAGGCTCAAAATTCATACCGACAGACGGAAGGATTAAAGAGATTGCATTGGACATTACAAAAGGCAAAGATAATATCATTGAAAAGGCAGAGGCGGTTTATGATTGGGTTATTGAAAATACATTCAGAGACCCGAATGTTCAGGGCTGCGGCATAGGCAGTGTGGAAAGGATGCTCGCTGAAAAAGGCGGCAAGTGCGCTGACATAAGCGGTGTGTTCGTTGCATTGGCAAATGCAGCAGGCGTCCCTGCAAGGGAGATATGGGGACTGCGGCTCGGCAAAAAACAGGTGGAGGATATGACCGCCGGGCATCACTGCTGGGCAGAGTTTTATCTGCCGGGCTACGGCTGGATTCCTGTTGACCCTGCTGATGTAAGAAAGGCAATGCTTGTGGAAAAACTTGAATTAAATAACGAGAAGACAAAAAAATATCGCGACTATTACTTTGGCGCTGTTGATGAATACAGGATTGTGCTTTCAAGAGGGGCAAAAGGGTATAATCTTAATCCTCCGCAAAAAAGCGGCGCAATACCATACGGTTTTATGTATCCCTATGCAGAGATTGACGGAAAACCTGTTGAATGGCTCGCAGGGCAGAAGGAATTAAAATATAAGATTACATTTAAAAGTGAATGAAAAGATCCTCAAGCCTTTTTTGCACAACCGTCTTTCTCATATCCATGCCTTTTTATGCAGGATGTTCAAAGTATGAGAATACTTTAGCCCCTGATTTTGCACTAAGGGTTATGGGAGGCGGCGGAGATGAGTGGTATGACAAGGTCATCTCTCTCGGCAATCTGCGCGGTCAGCCTGTAGTCATCCACTTTACTGCGAGTTGGTGCTATATGTGCAAACACATATTTGACACCATTAAAAACCATGACAGCAGCGCATTTGTCATGGGCATAGGCGTTCTTGACAGAAAGGATAAATTCAGGGCATATCTTTTGGCAGAAAGATTTTCTGTGCCTGTGGGGTTTGACGAGGACGGCATAATTGCAAAAGAATATCATGTGAACACACTGCCGATGACTATCTTCATAGACCGAAACGGCATAATTAGAGAGCGGCTTATCGGCATGGTAAGCGGTGAAAGATTGAATGATGCAATGAAGAAGATACTTTAAGAGATTGTTGAAAAACTCAACAATCTATGATTACGCAGATAAAAGATCGGATTACACAGATTAAAGCCCTTTGAAATATCTGTGTAATCATTTTTTCTAATCTGTGTAATTAAGGCTGTTGAG
>JACRNI010000100.1 GCA_016234925.1 Deltaproteobacteria bacterium
CCAGCACAGCAGCGCGGATTATTACTACCATGCAGACGCACTCGGAAGCATCACAAGGATGACAGACCAGAATGGGAATACGGTGCAGACATACAAATACGACTCCTTTGGAAACATCACTGCAAGCAGCATCCTGCAGCCATATGCATACACAGGAAGGGAGTATGATAAAGAGACAGGGCTGTATTATTACAGGGGGAGATACTACGACCCGAAGACAGGGAGATTCATAAGCAAAGACCCGATTGGGTTTGGGGGCGGGATAAATGTTTATGTGGCAATGGGGAATAATCCAGTGAATTATATGGACCCATCTGGATTATTTAACCCAGTTAAAGGTGGTGTAGCATTATTGAATGCGGCAAATGCAGGACGCTTGTATGCCATTGGCTTTCTAAAGTTGGCGGCTGCAGCAGGATTTAATGCAACTGGTGTAGGTGCTCCGGTTGGTGCAGGTCTTATTGCATCAGGTTATTGGAATATGTGGAGTGGATATGCAGCGCAAAGGCGTGGTTTACAACAATGGGGTGAGGCTTTACAGGAAAACTGGTGTGACGCCGCATCTCGCAATTTACTCGGTATACTGCCTTTAGGACAAGCGTACGATGACTCGTCTGAACCAACTCCATTTGAATATTTGAGAAATTTATATGATAAAGTCCAAGACGATCCTTCATTAATATGGAAATTGATACAAGAATTCGGAACCTTAGGGTGGTGATATATGGATTTAATACATTTTTTATTGTGGATAATAGTTGCGCCATCCTTAATCATATATGTAACCATCCGGTTTGTTGTAGCATTAAGAAGAAAGGAACCTGTTTGGCAAAATATCAAAAAATGGCTATGGAACATTATTGATATTTTATTGGGAGGAACTGGAAAGTAAAACGGAAGTAAAAAGGGGACAGGCTACTTTATTACAAAAAAATGACTAGCCCAATTTTATATAGATATTTTCTCATTCAAAGGGTTTTGCTGGCATTTGCCATTTTAAAACGTCTTGATGAGTTGTCATCCAAGCATGTCCCTGAAGGTCTTAATCAGGGAACCGATGCCAATGGGAATAAGCTCATCTATGAATACGACCCCTTAAATAGACTCACCCTCAAATCCTTTCCTGACTGGAGTTATGAGACTTTCTCCTACGATTCAAATGGCAATCTCATACAAGCCGCAAACCGGAACATCACATACACGCTTGCCTATGATGCCAACAGAAGGCTGACCAGCGTTACTGACTCCAATAACAGAACAACAACCTACCAGTATGACGCTGTTGGCAACAGGATAAGCATGACCATGCCAGATGCAACCATAATAAACTATACCTATGACCAGAATAACAGATTAACCAGAATAAACGCCAACACCCTGAGCTTTGCCTTTACCTACGACAACCTGAATAGAAGGACCAAACTCACCTATGCCAACGGCATCACAGCAAACTACACATACGATGCAATAAGCAGGCTTGCCAATCTAATCTACAAGACATCAAACAACTCAACAATAGACAGCTTCGCATACACCTACGACAACATAAATAACAAACTCACTGCCCAAGACCCTGCAGGAAATCACCAGTACCAATACGATGCCATCTATAGACTCATAACAGCCCATCATACAACAACAGCAAACGAAGCCTACACCTACGACCCGGTAGGCAATAGACTAACCACCACAGTAGATAACGCAAACAGACTCACAGAAGACCAGAACCACACCTATCAATACGACAATAACGGAAACCTCATCCTGAAAACACACAAAATAACCCAGGCTGCCACAACATATCAATATGACTACGAAAACAGGCTTATCAAAGCAACCATGCCAAATGGCGCAATAGCAGAATACAAATACGACCCATTCGGGAGGAGGATACAAAAGAAAATAACAGACACCAGCGGGATAAAGACCTACACATACACATACGACAACGAAGACATCATCCTTGAGTATTTACTCCAAACTCCCAACTCCGAACCCCAAACTACCCGTTACATCCACGGCCCGGGCATAGACGAGCCATTGGCAATCCAGCATAGCAGCGCGGATTATTACTACCATGCAGACACACTCGGAAGCATCGCAAGGATGACAGACCAGAATGGAAACATAGTGCAGACATACAAATACGACTCCTTTGGAAACATCACTGCAAGCAGTATCCTGCAGCCGTATGCATACACAGGAAGGGAGTATGATAAAGAGACAGGATTCTACTATCTGAGGAATAGATACTATGACCCAAGGATAGGGAGATTTATATCCAAAAGACCCGATAGGGTTTGGGGGCGGGGATGTGAATTTGTACAATTATGTTTGGCAAAACCCCGTGAACTTTACAGATCCCGAAGGACTGCAAGCAGGGACATTAGCAACTGGATGGGGGATTGCATTAGCAGAACCTTCTCCTGTGGGTGAGGTTATAATGACCGGAATTACAATTGGAGTTCTTGGTTATGAAGCGTATACTTACTTCTCTAAGGGTGAGAGGAATTGGGAGAAGGGAAGGGGTGATGATCCATTCTGGAATAAATCTCCAGAGGAGTTAAGGGAAATAGAGAGAAAGGGAACTGCTTCAGAAAAAGAACGCGCAAAAAAGATTAGAAAACAAAAAGAAAAGAAAGACAGACAAACAGGAAAGCAGTGCAAATAACTATGCCCATCTATAAAATCTTAAAAGAACAATTGACTGAAATAATAAAGGATGCCGGTTTATCTGCAAAAGATAATGGTCGCGAAATATGCGGTTTGCTGGTCTATAACGATTTTTTTATTGAGTTAATTAAAGTAAAGAATGAAACAAAACGAGGTGGGGGCTATAGTTTTTATTATAAAGAGATTAGGTTTATCCAGAAGTCGGTGAGAAAAACTGGTCATGAAATAATTGGAACATTCCATTCGCACCCTTCCTATATTGCAACCCCTTGCGAGTCAGATATCATGAATGCTCTTAATGATTCATTAATGTTAATTATAGATGTGATAAATAAAGAGGCAGAGTTGTGGCATATCAAAAATAAAAAATATAGAAAGGTAAAATTCAAATTAATAGAATCAAGAAACAGGGGGAAACGTTGCAAATGAAAAAAAACGTTTCCCTCCAGAAGTTGAAAAAGTTAAAGTCGCTTATAGGCAAAGATTATAATGGTTTGGAAGCAACACTTGATGCGATACAAAAAAAAGATATGTGTATAGACTCATTAGATGCTTTGTCTTTTTTGTGCCGACATAAAGACCCATTTGTGCGCGAGGGCGTTATAGAGATAGTGAGGAATAAGATCAACAATGC
>JACRNI010000113.1 GCA_016234925.1 Deltaproteobacteria bacterium
AGACGCCAAAACAGCCGTGTTGAGTGAACTCAATCTTCAAAATCCCCCATCCCCCCCTTTTAATAAAGGGTGGATTTCCCCAATGATGTTTGTGCTATTAGTAGAAACTGTTATCTCTTTTGCAGCGCCTCTTGCAGATTCTCGCAGCCAATTTCACTCCCCAAATCACAAGCCTTTTGAAAATCAGAAATTGCCCTGTTTATATTTCCCTTAATGGAATAGGCAAGCCCACGACCGCTGTAGGCATTGGCATAATCTGATTTTAATGCAATAGCCTTGTTAAAATCCTCAATCGCCCTGTCATGCTGACCTTTCTTACCATAGGCAAGCCCACGATTGTAGTAGGCTTTGGCATAATTCGGGTCTAATGCAATAACCTTGTTAAAATCCTCAATCGCCCTGTCATGCTGACCTTTGTTATAATAAATAGTCCCACGATTGTTGTAGGCATCGGCATAATCTGGTTTTAATGCAATAGCCTTATTTAAATCCTCAATCGCCATGTCATACTGACCCTTGTTATAATAGGCAAGTCCACGATTGATGTAGGCATCAGCATAATTCGGGTCTATAGCAATTGCCGTGTTAAAATCTTCAATTGCCATGTCATGCTGACCTTTTTTTTCATAGGCAGCCCCCCGATTGTTATAGGTATAGGCATAATTCGGGTCTATAGCAATTGCCGTGTTAAAATCTTCAATTGCCATGTCATGCTGACCTTTGCTATTATAGACATTCCCACGATTATAGTATGCTTTAGCATAATTCGGGTATAATGCAATTGCCTTGTTATAATCCTCTACTGCCCTGTCATACTGACCTTTGTTATTATAGACATTCCCACGATTGTTGTAAGCATAGGCATAATTCGGGTATAATGCAATTGCCTTGTTATAATCCTCTACTGCCCTGTCATACTGACCTTTGTTATTATAGTCAAGCCCACGACCCAGGTAGGCTCTCGGCTTATCAGCGCCCTTGTTTATTACATCCTCCCATAATGTTAATTCATCGTTCCATATCGTGTTTCTAAAAAAGGCTGTAAAAGAGAGTAAGATAAGTAAAGTGATAAAGGCTGTAAGAAAGGTTAAGTTAAGGTAAGATGAACTGATATGTTTTCTTTCTTGTTTTATCTTTTTCCTGTCCATTTGAAAATATTAACAAAAAGACCTTTGAAAGACAATGAAACTTACATGCAGTGTCAAGACAATTGATTGCGCAGATTATTTTTCAAGATTTTTCACATTGACAATATTTCTAACCTCTTTTACTATCCATTTATGATTGAGGGCATTCCGCTTCTTAGAGAAATCATTGTTTTATTAACAGCAGCCATTGTCATAAGTATTATTTTTCATAGGATTGGACTGCCGACTATTGTCGGTTTTTTTGTTACAGGGGTTTTAATAGGTCCTTATGGATTACGGCTTGTTACTGATGTCCAATCTATTGAACTTTTAGCCCAGATCGGCATTGTCCTCCTCCTTTTTACCATAGGCATGGAATTTTCCATAACCAAGGTGAAAAAAATCGGCATAGACACAATCCTTGCAGGCGGTCTTCAGATAGTCCTGACAACTGCCATTGTCGTTATAATAACCCATTTTACAGGCGCATCTCTGCCCGTGGCAATCCTGCTTGGTTTTATTGTCGCCTTAAGCAGCACAGCCATTATTATGAAAATCCTGATTGACAGGGGAGAGATAGATTCCCCCCACGGCAGGCTTGCGCTCTCTATTGCTATAATTCAGGATTTAAGCATAATTCCAATGGTGATTATTATACAGGGTTTTGGAGGCATTGAGATTGTTACAGCATTCTCTATTGCAAAGACGCTTTTATTAGCGGCTCTGTCAATACTGCTCATTCTGGCAGTGTCTTACATATTCGCCCCCCGGCTGATTCATCAGGCAGCAAGGCTTCGAAACAGAGAGATATTTATACTGACCATACTATTTATATGCCTTGGCATTGCATGGTTTACCTCTAAACTTGGGCTCTCTATTGCGCTCGGCGCATTTATAGCAGGCATTGTTATATCTGAATCAGAATACAGTTATCAGATTGCAGCAGAAATCCTGCCGTTTAAGGATGCGTTCACAAGTTTATTTTTCATATCAATTGGAATGCTTTTGGAAATTAATTATTTTATAGCCAACATGCACAAAATAATTGCGCTTTCTATTGCCATTATTATATTCAAGGCGCTTATCATTGTATCTATAGGGCAGATGTTTAAGTATCCGCTTCGCCTTATTATTATTGTTGGGATAGGTTTATCCAATATTGGAGAATTCTCTTTTCTTCTTATGAAGACAGGCGAGGCATTTGGTTTTCTAAATAAAGACATTTATCAGACACTTCTTGCGTCCTCTATATTTACAATGGCAGCGACGCCATTTCTTTTTCAGAGGAGTCAGGATATTGCTATGGGTATTGCCCACATATTCAAAATAAGAGAATTTAAATCTACGGAATCACTAAGAAAAACAACGCTTGCAGACCATGTGATAATAATCGGTTACGGTTTGAACGGACAGAATCTGGTAAAGGTATTAAAAGACACAGGCATCCACTATATCATTATGGACATGGATATCAGCCGCATCCGCAAGGCAAAAAAAGAAGGACATAAGGCGGTTTTTGGAGACGCAGGCCATCCAGAGGTTTTGAAAAAGGTAGGCATAGAAAATGCGCGAATGCTGGTTATCGCTGTATCTGACCCTGTTTCAACCCGCAGGGCAGTAAAAATTGCCAAGGATATAAAACCTACTGTTTATATAATTGTCAGAACCCGCTATATAGAAGAGGTTGGAGAACTTTACAAACTTGGGGCAAATCAGGTCATACCTGAGGAATTTGAGACATCTGTAGAAATATTTTCCAGAGTTCTGCAAGAGTATCATATACCATCCAACATTATCCAGAACCAGATAGACATTATACGCAGCGAAGGTTATGCAATGTTAAGAGGCATATCTCTTGCAAAGGAAAGGATTATGAAACTTTCATCCATACTTGCGGCAACGGTTACAGACACATTTTTTATAGAAGGAGAATCGCCTATTGCAAACAAGACCATTGGGGAACTGGAATTAAGAAAAAAAACCGGCACATCAATTATTGCTGTAATAAGAAAAGATAAGGCAAAGGCAAACCCGCAGGCAGATTTTAAGATTGAGGAAGAAGACACATTAGTGCTGCTCGGAAGCCATGCAGAAATGGAAACGGCAGTGAAGATATTAAAAGGCAGGTAATTCTGAATAAGTTCATAAACATATGAGACAGAAATAGGTTATAAGAGAGGGGTAACTTTTGATATTAAGGAGGAGCCTCTCAATGAAAGTATTCAGCATAGCAAAAGGTTTTCATCAGGTTACA
>JACRNI010000114.1 GCA_016234925.1 Deltaproteobacteria bacterium
GGGGGGGAAAGATAAAAACAAGGCTAAAGGCAACAACTAAAATAAAAATTCTTTTTGCCATAGGCACCTCCGTTTTTAAAAACTTGATATAAGTCTAGCAGGGTTATGGGGATTGTCAACCTGTCCTTTTGGACAGGTGTAAAAGTTATACTTTTAAATCTTTAATTTAATGTCTAGGAGGTTGCGGAAAAAGGCCAAATTGAACCCAAAAGTTGTCATTCCCGCGAAAGCGAGAATCCATAACTTATTGAATTTACAAGGACTGGATTCCCGATAAAAACTTCGGGAATGACAGAAAAAGAGTTTTTCAGCATCCTGCTAGGAGGGTTCTGGGGATTGTCAAGTAAAACCTATTCTATTATCTTTACCTTCATCTCAACCCTCTCATCAGGCAGGTCGTTTGCATTTCTGGGAAGGTTTACAATCTTGTCAGCAGCATCCATTCCCTTTGTAACCTCGCCAAATACAGTGTACTGGCCGTCAAGAAATGTTGAGTCTGAAACAACTATAAAAAACTGCGAGCCAGCGCTGTCAGGGTCCTGCGACCTTGCCATTGAGAGAATTCCCCTCTTGTGGCTTATCTTGTTGAACTCCGCCTTTACAGTATGTCCCGGCCCGCCCATGCCGTAGGCCGCCTTGTTCGGACCTTTTGTGTTCGGGTCTCCGCCCTGTATCATAAATCCCGGTATCACCCTGTGGAATATTGTTCCGTCATAAACGCCGTCTTTTGCAAGTTTTATGAAGTTTTTAACATGATTTGGCGCAACATCTGAAAAGAATTTTATTTCAATGTTACCGAATTTTGTTTCAATAACAGCCTTTGTGTTTTTTAGTTTTTCCAATTCACCGCCTCCTTTGGCTAAAGCCTTTTTTTCTGCTGAAAATGCTGAAACGGGGATTAAACCTGCAATAATTAAAATTGACGCTGTCTGCAAAATCTTTCTAAACATGCTGTTCCTCCTATTAATACTGATTACACAGATTTTTGAAAAACGATTACGCTGATTAAAACATTCCTTTTGTCTGAATCTGTGTAATCCATTTTGTAATCTGCGTAACCATAGTATCTTCTTGTGTAAAGTGAAAAGTAATCTATATTTTATTCTTAAAAAAGTCAATACATTTTGATTAGCATGATATAGGCAGGGGTTTTAATGAGTTTTTGATTCCTAATTTTCTTAAATCATGAGCTCTTTAACTCAGTTAAGTCTTTTAATCGCTTCTTGCGCTTCAGTAAAATCAGGTTTTAGTTTTAAAACCATTTCAAATTCTTTTCTTGCCTTATCTTTTAATCCTTTTGCCATGTAAATAATCCCTAGATTATAATGGGCATCTATATAAGATGGAGCAATGCTTAATGCCTTCAAATATTCTACTATAGCCTCATCCAGCCGTCCTTGAATATGGTAAACATTCCCAATATTATTATATGCTGGCGCATAGTTGGGGCTTATCTTTAATGCAGCCAGATATTCTTTTATTGCCATATCAAATAATCCCTTGTTTGCATATGCATTTCCAAGGTTATTATGGGTCTCCATATCATCTGGATTGAGTTCTATCGCAGTCAGATACTCCATTACAGCCTCATCTATTCGACCATGATTGTAATATGCAAGCCCGAGATTATAATGCGCCTCAAATAAGCCGGTATGTCCCCTTTCTTTTTTTGATGCCTTTTTTACAACATCTTCCCACAAACCTATTTCATTTTTCCAGAGCAAATTTCTCTGAAAAGAGGCAGATAAAAATATAATCAGCAGTATTAAAAAGGTTATCCTTCTCACAAGGTCATTTTAAAAGAAGTTTCATTAAAAAACCTTCCTTCACTGTGATTGCGCCTTCAGGACATATCTCCTGACAGCAGAAGCATCTTATGCAATTATCATAATCTATTTCAATTTTATTTTTTATCTCCTTCATTATGCCGGGCGGGCATATATTTACGCACATATTGCAGAGTGTGCAGGTCTTTTTATTTATAAATGGTTTTGCTGTCAGGTGCTTTTTTAAATGTTTGTCAAGATTATAAGGAAGCGAGAAACCCATGCCCACAACCTTTGGAAACACAAAATCCTTTATTCTGACAGATTCAATTGTTTTGCCCATTACCTCAATATTTGCAAGGTCTGTTTCGCCTAGACTGTCGTCTCTTGCAACCTTGCAGGTAATGAGGTCGTCTAATCTCGCATTAACAATGTCTATTATTACCCTGTCCATTGCAATTGCATCGCCTGATGCAACAACAAGCCCCAAATGTCTTGGTTTGCCGCTGGAGCCGGGTCCTTCTCCTTCAAGACCGACAATGCCGTCAACAATATTAAGTCTCGGCTTTAAAAATAGATAGAGGTCAATAAGCATTCTTGCAAAATGCTCCCTGTTAGAGCCTGCTGCAAGATGCCACTGCGGCTTTCTCTTTCCGACCACGCACCCGAACATATTCTTCACGCCGAGTGTCATAAACATCTGCGTATGGGTCTTGAGTTTTGGCAGGTTTATTATGCCGTCAACATCAAGAGCCTCTTTTGCAAGTTCAAATCTTTTAAATGTTCTGCCTTTTGGGTTTTCTATTTCAACAGACTGTTTTAATTCTATGAGCGGAACATCTTCTTGTTTGCATACATCTAATATGCCGCATTTTGCAGAGACCTTTTGAGCAGAGCCAATGCCTGGGCTGTCTCCTACAACAGGGAAAGCGCCTGCCTCTTTTACAAGTTTGATTGCTGCCCTTACAATAGATGGGTGTGTTGTTATTGCAGAATCAGAATGCGCTGCGGACAGAAGATTCGGCTTGATGAGGATTTTCTCGCCTTTTTTTACAAATGAATTGATGCCGCCGAGAAGGTCTACTGCTTTTTTTACAGCATTATAGACTTCGGCATCTTCATAATTATTGCATTTTTCTATGGCAACAGTTGGCGACATTATTAACAATTCAAAAGTCAACTATAGGGGTCAAGGCGGGTGCCCTCTGGGCGCGGGTTCAAGGGGTCTGGTCTGGCAGCCGCAACCTTTACGGTTGCGTTTTAACGCAGGCATAAAAGCCTGCGGCTACCTTGAATCCTAGACCCCTCGACCACTAGAACCCTTTATCTTTGATTTTTGCATTTATCATTTCATCTCTTCCAGTTTCTTCTTTGCAATGGATGCCTCTTCTGTATTAGGAAACTTTGTCTTTACCCTTTCCAAAAGAAGTTTTGCCTCTGCCTTGTTACCGAGTTCATAAAATGCCATGCCTTGTTTTACCATTGACGCCGCTACCTTATCGCCTTTTGGATATTTCTTTATGACCTCATTTAATTCAATTACAGCCCTTTCATATTCCTTTTGTGCATAATATGCCTCGCCTATCCAATACTGCGCATTGTCTGCAAGGTCGTGGTTTGGGAAAAGGTTTATGAATTTTTTGAAGGTTTCTATGGCGCTTTTAAAATCCTTTTCCTTTATCTGCTGAAAACCTTCAGCATACAGCGCTTCTGGTTTTGGAGGTTCTGATGATGTTTCTTCCTTGTCCGATTCTTTTATGTCTTTTTTTGATGCCTCTGCGCCCGCCTCTTTTATTGCTTGAATGTTTTTTTCAAGCGAGGCAATCTTTTCTTCAAGGCCTTTAATTTTATCAGATTCAGCAGTTATCTGTTTTTCCACTGCTGCGATTGTTGCCTGCATAGCGGCAAACTTGGCAGATGCATCTTTCTGGTCAATTGTTTTAGACTGGACAGATTCCAGCGCCTCTTTTGCCTTCTGCGCCTCAAATTTGCTTTCTTCAAATCTTCCCCTTAAAAATGACATCTCCTCTTTTATCCTATCCAGAGACGCAGATATATCAGCTTTTTCTCTTTTAAGATTTTCACCTGATGCAGTTATTTCTTTGCCATGCGCCTCAATATCTTTTTTCAGGCTTGCAATGTCCTTCTGCATCTGCTCTTTTTCTTGAGCAGTAACAATACAGCCTGAAAGAAACAGCGGTAAAGCAAGCAGCAAAAAATAGTATATTGGAGATAAAATTGTTTTTTTCACCTGAAAATACCCCTATCCTGTCATTGCGAGCCAAAGGCGAAGCAATCCCATCCTTTGAGATTGCTTCGTCGCTTACGCTCCTCGCAATGACATTTTCATTGCCCTTTGTGTCTCTTTGAGACATGTGTGTTTCATACAAAAAAATAGGGTTCAAGGGTTCCTGGGTTCAAGGGCTTGTAATTTTTTAATATTTCACTTGAACCCTCGACCCCTTTCATCTTTGATAATTACTTTACAATAACAAATTCCGCCCTTCTATTCTTTGACCAGCATGATTCATTCGCTTCTTTGCATGCAGGTTTTTCTTCTCCATAACTTATTGTAGAGATGCGGTTTGAATCAATGCCAAGATTTGCAAGATATTTCTTTGCGCTGTTCGCCCTTCTGTCCCCCAAGGCAAGATTGTATTCATCGCTTCCGCGTTCATCGCAGTGTCCTTCTATCTTTATCTTTACCGCAGGATTTTTCTTCAGCCACTCAGCATCCTTTTCAAGAACAGGCTTCATATCATCCCTTATGAAAAATTTATCAAAATCATCTGCACTGGTTTTTCAACCATAGATTCTTTTTGAGCAGGTTTTTTTGCCTCCTCCTTTTTAGCAGCAGCGCCCATTGATTCCTCTTCCTTTACCGCCTTTTTTGCGCATCCATAAGATGCAATGCTGAGGGCTAAAAACAATGCCCCGATTATAACTAACATGCGACTTGTCTTCATTTTTAACCTCCTTTTTTATTTAATTACATAGCTTTTTATCTTTGAAACGGCGACCATGAAGGACTTCTCTGGTTCATGGCATCCTTTGTTATCTTCTTCTGATTTATTCCGTCTGACCTCATTATATATATTTGAGAGCCGCCCCCTCTTGTGGAAGAAAATGCTATATACCTTCCGTTTGCCGACCATGACGGGTTTTCATTATTACCCGAATCTGCAGTCAGCTGGGTCTGTTGGCTGCCGTCAACATTCATAACCCATATATCAAAGGTTCCATTAGAAAGCCTTGCAAATGCTATTTTATCGCCTTTTGGCGACCATGCAGGCGACGCATTATATTTCCCTTCAAATGTCAGCCGCTTTAAATTCGCGCCATCAGAATCTATCATATAAATATGAGGATTTCCAGCAATATCAGAGATAAATGCAATTTTTTTTCCATCAGGCGACCATGCGGGGGAAACATCTATCCCGGAATTATCTGTGAGTCTTTTTAGTCCCTTTGATTCAATGTCCAATATATAAAGTTCTGGGTTGCCGTCTTTGCTCAATGTCAGGGCTATTTCCTTGCCTGTCGGAGACCATCTTGCGCCGATATTTATGCCTGCGTAGTTTGATATGCGGGTTTCTCTGCCTGTGTATAATTCAAATATATAAAGATACGGCTGCCCTTCTTTATAAGATGTATATAAGATGCTTTTGCCGTCCGGCGACCACTGCGGAAAGATATTTATGGATTTGTTATGCGTGATCTGTTTTACATTGTAGCCGTCATATTCAGATATGTATATCTCTTTATTTCCAGATGCTTCGGAAACAAAAAGCATCTTTGTGTCAAATATGCCTTTTTCCCCTGTTAAAAGTTCAATGACCTCATTTGCAAACCTGTGCATCATCCTCCTTGCATCGTCTTTTTTTCCTATATACCTCTGCCCTATGATTGTCTTTTCAAGCACCACATCAAACAGCCTCATCTCAACTATAAGGTCATCTCCTCTTAATATGATGCCGCCTTTTATAAGCCCCTCCGCGCCTATCACGCTCCAGTCTTTAAAATTTATCTCCCGCTCGTTCAGTCTTATTTGTTTTGTATCTTCTATGTAGGATTTCTTGTCAAGTATATCAAAGAAACCCGAATATGTAAGGTCTTGGGCAAGGACATCGTATAGTAATGCTGCTATTTGTCCTGAAGGGTCTGAATCTTCAATCATCTTGAAATCAGGGATTGCTATTGGAAGCCTTCTTGAACCCGGTGAATTTATGTCTATGTATATCTTTGCCGAACATTGCAAAGGACTTGCAAATTCAAACAGGGTTACAACAAATATAAAAAATATAATGCTCTGTCTCATTATTCCTCTGTATGAAAGAAATTGATTACACAGATTTCTAAAATACGATTACGCAGATTTAAGACTACTATTTGTTTTAATCCGTGTAATCTGCCTTTAATCTGCCTTTATAATCGGTGTAATCATATCATCTCTTTAGGACAGCCGTATGGACAAAACCTGATGCCGAGTTCCATGAAATTACTTTTGAATACATCAGGCAGAGGCGGAAACGGCGCTGCCTTTTCAATTGCCCGTATTGCAGAATTATCAAATGCCGCGCTGCCGGAAGGTTTCTCAATCCATTTTTCCATAAGATTGCCTGCTCTGCTTATCTTTATGCTTATTATCGCCATCAAATCTCTTTTTGA
>JACRNI010000121.1 GCA_016234925.1 Deltaproteobacteria bacterium
AAGATTGCAGATAGACTTTCTGAAAAACTGCCTGCCGCGTCAAATAAACAGCAGACAGCAAAGAGAGAAGAAAACACATCTTTACAAAAGACCTCAGCAGTTAATAACGGGGCAAATACTGAGAAGACATCAAAGACAAAAGCAAAAGAAACAATGGAAAATAAAAATCCAGATATTGCAATAGAGGATTTTAGCATTGATAGGGGAAAAGAAACCAAAGTCAAATTCAAACTTGTTAACAAAAAAGATGAAAACCATAAACTGCAAGGCAGGCTTGCTATTGTTGCGTTTGGCAGTAATAAAAAAAATGCAGCCTCTTATCCTTTAATGAAACTTTCAAACGGCATGCCGAAGAACTTTGGAAAAGGGGAGTGGTATTCAATAAAATGGTTTAAGATTGTTGAAGGGAAACTTGGAAAGGATAAAGGGTTTAAGACTATAAAGGTTATTGTATACTCATTAAAAGGCGAGGTTATTCTGGAGAGAGAGTTTCCTATATGAGAGGCTTATGCTGTCAGAGGTTTAAAATCCAATTCTTTTTATTTTGCATTTTGCATTTTGCATCTTGCATTTTTATTTATCCTGCCCTTGCCCGCACAGTTCACGATGTCCATTTTAAAAATACAGACCACGAGTTAAATGTCTATAAAATTTACGGCGCTGAAAAAGGCAAGACCCTTATGGTGATTGGGGGTATTCAGGGTGATGAGCCGGGAGGCTACACAACCGCAGACCTGTATGCTGATATGGCGCTTAAAAGGGGTAATCTTATTGTGGTCCCGCGGGCGAATTTCCTATCCATTATAGAGCATAAGAGACAGATAAACAACGATATGAACCGCAGGTTCCAGCCGCCGTATACAAAAGAATATTATGAAGACAGGGTTGTGGATATATTGAAAGACCTAATAGGGCAGAGCGATTATCTTTTAAATCTTCACGAAGGTTCCGGTTTTTTCAGAAAGGAATGGATAAGCGATTTGAAAAACCCGATGCGTTTCGGCCAGTCCATTATAGCGGACACAGATGTTTATAGTTCAAAAAAATCTGATAAGGATATAAAACTCGGCGATATTGCAAGGAAGATTATTGAAACTGTAAACAAGAACATAGAAGACCCTGAGTATCATTTTAATTTCAACAACCACAGGACATTTGAAAAGGACACCAAACATGCTGAACAGAGGCGGTCGGCCACATATTATGCAATTTCAACACACGAGATACCTGCATTTGGCATAGAGACATCAAAAGAAATCAAAGACCTTGAAACAAAGGTTAGATTTCAGACAATGGTGGTCAACGCATCTATGGAGGAGTTTGATATAATCCCGGAAAATCCTAAAATCGCCCTTGATCCGCCGAGACTCAAATATCTTGCAGTAAATGTGAATAACACGCAAAATTTTATTGTTCAAAATGGAGAGAGCATTAGGGTTAAAAAGGGCGACAGTGTGAAGATTTCTAATGTTGAGGCGAATTATGAAAGGGGCTTGAGCGTTGACTTTGTCGGTGTGGGGACATTAAATGATATTCAAAAGGATTTTGAAATAAATGCTCCAACATTGGTTGTTGTTAAAAAAGACGGCTTTAAATGCGGAGAGATACATATCATTCCGTCATCAGAACCCCGGCATATACAATCAGATGCGCAATATGGAGCAGCAGGGCGAAAATCCTCTGCAGCAAGATTTAAATATTTGGTAATGGAGATAAACAGCAAAAAAATAGTTTTGTCAGAGGGAGAGCATCTGAATATCATAAAGGGCGATATAATAAAAATCCTTGATGCGGTTGTTGACGGGGTGAGGGAAAAAGATATTAAGGTAAATTTTCTTGGTTTTGTCGGCGACAAAACAAAAAATACTGGAGAAGACAGGGGCTATAAGATACATACGGCAAATGACCTTTGGGTAAAATATTCAAAAGACGGGAAAGGCAGAGAATATCAAGTGCTTATAAATTATAAGGACAAAAAGATTGGCGAGGTTGTGGTTGCAATAGAAGAACCAAGAATGGATTACATTGTTATAAAGCACGGAAACGGCATTAAAAGATGGTGCTCAAACAACGAGGTCATTACAATCCCTGCAAATGAGACATTAGAGGTTGTGGATGTTAAAACAAATATATATGGGAATATCGGCGTTAAAATAAACCTTAATAACGGCAAAACAAGTGAAAGTGTAAGCCAGATTATAAGGCTTGATAAAGGTTCAAATAATGAGGCAGAGATAGTTGTAAGCAGGGAAGGCATTGTCATGGGCAGAACGGTTATAAAGATAAATGACCCTCTTGCGCGGGCTGATGGCGTAGATAAAAATTTCTTTAAACCTTGAGCCATAAATAAATAATCGCCTATACAGGCGTCATAACTTCGCATACCTTCGTTGCTCCTCGGCTCGTCGTTGCGGCGTATAGCAAAAATACGCCTCACTCCTTGCCTTTGTCGCGCCTTGGTCTGCTTTGTTCTGACGCTCTGTCAAAAAACAATAAGCAAGCAATAAATAAAATAAAGGGAGGTTTTTAAATGTCTGAAAAGGTTATCGGCATCATAGGCGGCAGCGGACTTTATGAGATGGAGGGTTTGAAAAATGTAAAAGAGGTGAAAGTAAAAACACCTTTTGGAAATCCATCCGATGCATACATAATAGGCAAACTCGGGGATGTGAAAATGGTTTTTCTGCCAAGACACAGCAGGGGGCATAAATTGCTGCCCACTGAACTCAACTACAGGGCAAACATATTCGGCATGAAAAAATTAGGCGTTGAATGGATAATCTCCGTATCTGCTGTCGGGAGCATGAGAGAGGACATAAAGCCCGGGCATATTGTTATCCCAGACCAGTTCTTTGACAGGACAAAGGCAAGGCCGAATACATTTTTTGGCAAAGGCATTGTAGGCCATGTTGAATTTGCAGACCCTGTTTGCCATGATTTAAGCGGCATCCTTTTCAATGCTGGCAAAGAATTAAATATTACTGTTCACAAAGGCGGGACATACATCTGCATAGAAGGCCCCCAATTTTCAACAAGGGCAGAATCTAAGATATACAGAAAATGGGGCGTTGATGTAATCGGCATGACAAACATACCAGAGGCAAAACTCGCAAGAGAGGCTGAGATATGCTACGCAACCCTTGCGCTTTCAACGGATTATGACTGTTGGCACGAGACAGAGGAGTCTGTCTCAGTTGAAATGATTTTAGAAACCATTAAAAACAATGTTGCAAATGCAAAGGCGATAATCAAAAGGGCGGTGCAGAAAATAGAAGGCGCGAGAAAATGCAAATGCGCAAGCGCAATGAAATACGCGATTGTTACAGATAAAAAGGTTATACCTGCTAAGGTGAAAAAGGATTTGAAACCTTTGATAGGAAA
>JACRNI010000108.1 GCA_016234925.1 Deltaproteobacteria bacterium
GATAGAAATTCCAACACGGTAAAACTTGGAAGGAAAGGGATGCGGATAAATCTCGGAGGCATTGCAAAGGGCTACATTGTTTCACAGGCAGCTGAAAAGATAAAATCAAAAGGCATTAAAAAGGGCATTATCCATGCAGGCGGTGATATGTTTGTTTTTAATGAGTCTGATAATAAACCTTTTAAGATAGGCATTCAGCATCCAAGGGAGAAGGATAAAATTATCGGAACCATTGAGATATTAAACGGCGCTGTTGCAACATCAGGAGATTATGAAAGATTTTTTATAAAAGACGGCATTAGATACCACCACATAATGGATCCTAAAACAGGCTTCCCTGCTTCAAAGATTCGGGCAGTAACAATTGTTGCAAAAGACGGGACAATGGCAGATGCCATTTCAACAGCAGTCTTTGTAATGGGTCTTGAGGATGGGATGAAATTGATTGAAAAACTTCCAGACATTGAAGGGCTTATTATTGATGCAAACGGCAATGTTCATTTGTCATCAGGGTTAAAAGGCTACACGCAAGCGGCAAATTAGCCTTCTGTTTTTCTCTTCTGATAAACATTCACTGCCCTGTTATGCTCTTTTATATCCTTTGAAAAATAATGCGTGCCATTGTTTTTTGCGACAAAATATAGATAACTCTCATTCGCAGGGTTGATTGCTGCCTCAAGGGATGCCTTTCCTGGATTTGCAATTGGACCCGGCGGCAAACCGTAAATCCTGTAGGTATTATAATCTGTCTTTGTCTCAAGGTCTTTTTTTGTGATGTTGCCGTTAAAATTCTTTATGCCGTATATGACAGTCGGGTCGCTGTCAAGTCTCATGCCTTTTTTTAGGCGATTATGAAAGACAGCAGAGATTAAAGGTCTCTCCTCCGGAGCGCCTGTCTCTTTTTCAATTATTGATGCAAGAGTTACAATTTCTTTGGTTGTCATATGACCCTTGAACCATTGAACCCTTGAACCCTTGATTTCACTGTACACCTCATTAAAACGACTGACCATCTTTTTTATAATATCATCAACAGTCATGCCCTTTGTCAATCTGTATGTGTCAGGAAATAGATACCCTTCAAAACTCGTCCCATCAATTTTAAAAGACGCAATAAATGTCTTATCAGCAGCCCTTGCAATAAAATCATTTTTTTTGACAAAACCTTGCGCATCAAGCGTTTCAGCAATCTCCATTATATTGTAGCCCTCTGGTATTGTGATGTTGTATTCCTTGACCTCGCCTTTAACCAATTTTTCCAGCACCTGAACTGGAAACATTCCTGTTGTAAATTCATACTCTCCTGCCTTGATTTTTTTTAATGCGCCTTTAAACTCTGCCAGCATTGAAAATTTATCTGCATCTGTTATTATGCCGCTGGTTTCAAGTTCCTTTGCTATTATTCTAAAACTTGCGCCCTGCGGGATAAATATGGTTTTGACAATCTTTTCTTTGCCCGGCGGGGTAAAGATAAAGACATAGGTGTACGTTGCAATCAGCAAGGCAATCGTTAAAATTATAAAAATTATTGTCTCAAATCTGTTTTTCACAGCCTTAATCATAAATAATTATAACTTGATTTGAATACTGTATTATGACATCCGTTGATTAGCATTATTATACTAAAAGAGTTACCCAATTACAAAGAAAAGGTAGGCTTTTTGGCTATTGACAGCATAATGTGCCTGCATTATAATTACACTACATTTGTTTTTTGGAGGAATGTATGAAGGCAAATATTGTATCAATAGGCAATTCCAAAGGTATCCGCATACCTAAGGTGTTATTGCAGCAGTTTGATTTTCATAATCAGGTAGACCTTGAGGTTGAGAAGGAAGGGATTGTCATAAAACCCATTAAAAGCAAGACTAGGGAAGGATGGGACAGGGCATTCAAAATAATGCATGAAAGGAAAGAGGATGCCCTGTTGATTGATGAAAAGGCAGATCCCTGCTTAAAACATGCAGGGACAAGTTTTGAGATGGAAGGTTGGGAATGGAAATAGGGCAATACGAGGTTTTCCTTATAAATCTCGATCCGACTATAGGTCATGAAATAAAAAAGACCAGACCATGCGTGGCAATCTCACCTGATGAAATGAACAAGAATATCCAGACTGTCATCATTGCCGCAATGACCACAAAATCCCATGATTACCCAACAAGGGTCAAAGTGAAGTTTCAGAGTAAAAGCGGCTGGATTGTCCTTGACCAGATAAGGACAGTTGATAAAAGGCGGCTTGTCAAGAAATTAGGCCGCATAACCAGAAGCGAGATAGAAAAAGTCAAGTATGTTATTAAAGAGATGCTGGTGGATTGAATTGCAGATGTTTATTATAGGAAGAAATAAATCTGATACCTTTATTCGTCATAAAAATCGCAGGCTGGAGGTATGATTGTCAAGACCGCTATGAAAAAAGAAAAACTAGAACACATTACTTTGAATGTTTTTTAAATTCCTCGCATGAAAGGGCATCCCCATAATTACATGCCCTTTGAAGTGCATCAATACGAATTTTTAATGTTCTGTCTTGTCTATCACGCCATATTTTGGCTGCTTCCCTGCTCTCACGAGTATGCCTATCACGCGCATATTCAGGGTCTATTGTAAGGACTTTGTTATAATCTTCAATTGCCTTATCATATTGCCCATTAGCAGAATAGGCATCTCCTCTGTTTCTATAGACTAATGCTAGATTTGGGTTTATGGCAATAGCCTTATTATAATCTTGAATTGCTAGATTATATTGACCTTTACTAAAATAGGCAACACCGCTGTTGTTGTATGCAAAGACAAAATTAGGATTTTTTGCTAGCGCCTTATTATAAGAATCAATCGCTTTGTTATCCTCACCCCTGATACTGTAGGTGTATCCCTCATAAAACCAATCTTTTGCATCAAAAAACTCTTCCTTAAAACTTGCCTTATCTTTAATATCTGTTATCTTTTCAATCTGATCTTGCATTTCATTTATCTTGTTTTCTATTATCTTTTTATCCTTTATGAATGCCTCAAACTGCGGATCACGTTTATATCTTTTTGCCATGTTCTCAATATCTTCTTTCCTATCTATTACTGCTACTGCATACTTAATTTTTACTGTTACGGTTCTATCTTTCCATTCAGGCTCTTTTCTATCTATTGCCCGCACAAGTGCTTCTGAAAGGGTTTTTATTTCATCTTGTCTTAATTGAAAGTTATTTACTGTTGTGTAACTCTCTACATATACTCCTGCAAATTCAACGGCTTTCCGCCTTGCGTCATTTTCAGCATATGTTACTGCATCTTTAGGGGTGTCATTGTCACCCATAGTGAAAGTGCCTTCGAACCACTGGGGGTTTTTAGGGGGTTCAGGTGCTTCTGCAAAACTCAAAGAAGGCATAAATAAAAGCAGCACAGTAACAATTGCAAAGATATATCTCATGCGTATCCTCCAGATTTTTCCTTCCTTATCCGCCTAGTTATCACATATATGTTTTATATGTCAAGGAGAAAAAATATAACATAAATAGGGTTTGTTATTCTTGGAGGACTGCATATAATTTTAAATATGAGAAATGTGGCAAATGATTTAAGAAAAGAACTTGGTGAAAAAATTCGTGGGTTAAGAAAGGCTGCTGGACTTACACAAGAAGAATTGGATGAGAAAACAGGATTAAGTTACAAATTTATAGGCGAACTTGAAAGGGGACAGGTAAATGTCAGCCTTGATTCCCTTGTAAAGATTACTGAGGCATTGGGGGTGCAGATGGGAAGCCTGTTTGACAGAGAAAAACCAACTGTCCAGAAGGTATTTGTTAAAGAGATTGTTAAAGAAAAAGGAAGTTCTTTAAGGTTTTCTCAAAAAGACATCAGCCTCATCAAAAAAGCCATCCGCATCTTGAATCAAGTTAAAAAGAGTAAGAGCCTGCATAAATAATGCAGTGAAGATTTTACTACTAACAGGTTGCTGAAAAACTCTTTTTCTGTCATTCCCGAGGTTTTTATCGGGAATCCAGTTTTTGTAAATTCAATAAGTTATGGATTCCCGCTTTCGCGGGAATGACAACTTTTTGGTTCAATTCGGACTTTTTCAGCAGCCTGCTAATGATTTTTTGTTCACGCTCAATGAATTGGGCAGCTACAATTGAACCCAAAATCCGATTTAAGATTTTGGGTTGAACCTTTTACTATCTAAATACCCTTGCAAAATATAAACCGCTGCCATCTTATCAACAACCTCTTTGCGTTTTTCTCTTTTTACATTTCCTTCAATGAGAACCCTTGTTACTGCGACTGTTGAAAGCCTCTCATCCCATGTATTAACAGGGATTGCTATCTTATCCTTTAACCTTTCAACAAAATCCAGCGCCTTTTCTGCCTGCTGTCCCATTGTGCCATTCATGTTTATTGGAAGCCCGACTACAATCTCATCAACCGAATATTCTCCAACAAGTTTTATAATCTCTTCAATATCCCTGTTTATGCCAACCCGTTTTATAACCTTTATGCCCTGCGCAGTCCAGCACATCTCATCGCTTATTGCAATTCCGATTGTCTTGCTTCCCAAATCAATGCCCATTATTTTCATTTTAACATCCCGGGCAGTTGCCTGTTTTATCGCTCTGCATCCCTGTTTCAGTAACATTATACCACTCAACAACCTCGCTTGTAACAATCTCTCTTTTGCCTGATAGATAGCCCGCCCATTTGTATATTGAATCAAGAAGCGCAATGACTGCAAGTCCTGCCATTATGGCAACAAGGGCTGCATCAAGTTTGAATGTAAATGCGTCTGCCGGAGATGCTGCGCTATTTGCCTTTGCCATAAAGAGCCAGAATAATTTGTATGATGCAGTCAAGGTTGTTGTGAACATAAATAACATTGGCAGAAAGGTTGTCCATGCGTATTTTAGTTTGTTCATTTTAATAATTATTGTTGTGCCAACGCAAAACGCAATCGCTGCCAAAAGTTGATTTGCGACCCCGAACATGGGCCAGATGGTAGAGATGCTGCCAGAATAAATCAGGTAGCCCCATGCGCCGACTACAAGAAAACTTGTTAATATTGTCCCCGGCATCCAATCTGTTTTGCCAAGGGGCTTGTATGCGTAACTTCCGAGTTCCTGAAGTATGAACCTTGCAACCCTTGTTCCTGTGTCAACTGTTGTTAAGATAAAAAGCGCCTCAAACATAAGCGCAAAATTATACCAGTAAGGCATCAAGGCGCTCATACCGGGAAGGCTTGAAAATATTGACGCCATGCCAACTGCAAGCGAGACAGCGCCTCCGGGCCTTCCGGCAACATCAGTGCCGACTGCCTGTGATAATTCGGCAATTTTACTTACTGGAAAACCGAGTTCTGCAAGTTTATCAAATGGGAGTTTTGTATTTATTGCAAAATAATCGCCGGGAATCAAAATGGATGCTGCAATGACAGCAATCACAGCGACAAATCCTTCAACAAGCATTGCGCCAAAACCTATCACCTTTATCTCAGATTCGCTTTCAATCATCTTTGGCGTTGTGCCTGATGAAACAAGGGAGTGAAAGCCTGATATTGCGCCGCATGCAATTGTTATGAACATGAATGGGAATAATGTGCCGGGGATTATGGGCCCGCCGCCATGAACAAACCTTGTAACAGCAGGCATCTGTATATCCGGCGCAATGAGTATCACGCCGACAGCAAGAAGCATAACTGTCCCGATTTTCATATATGTTGACAGATAATCCCTTGGGCAGAGGAGCATCCATACAGGCAAAACTGATGCGACAAAACCGTATATTGCCATGAGCAAAACAAGCAGGTTTTTATCAAGATTAAAATATGGTTCAAGAAACGAGCCCGGGATATAGCCGCCTAAAAACACTGCTGATAAAAGAAGGACTACTCCGATAACAGAGACCTCTGCAACCTTACCATGCCTGATTTTATAAAGATAAAATCCCATAAACAGAGCAATCGGGATTGTTGCGCCTATTGTGAATGTCCCCCATGCGCTGTGTGAAAGCGCATTTACAACAGCAAGCCCAAGCCCTGCAAGTGCAACGATGATTATGAATAGAATTGCTATCGCAGCAGTAATGCCTGCAACAGGTCCAACCTCGTCTTTAGCAATCTGCGCAAGGGAGCGGCCGTTTCTCCTAACAGATGCAGCGAGAATAACAGTGTCGTGCACAGCGCCGCCAATTGATGCGCCAATGAGTATCCATAAAAATCCCGGAAGATAACCAAACTGAGCAGCAAGAACAGGACCAATTAAAGGCCCTGCGCCTGCAATTGCAGCAAAGTGATGTCCAAACAAAACCCACTTGTGAGTTGGATGATAATCCCTTCCGTCTTTTAATCTCTTTGAAGGCACAAGCCTTTTTTCATCAAGGCTCAAAACCTTTGCACAAAGGAATGATCCGTAAAGACGGTAAGAGATTATAAAGAAACATGCAGAAGCAATAACAAGCCATAGCGCATTTACCTTTTCCGCAGGCTGAAAAATTTGCGTAACAACTGCCAGCGCATATGCGCCGATTATTGAGATTAAAATTAGAATTATATTCGCCATATACTATCGCCCTCTGATGCCGCCATTCCTTTCCCCTTCTCCCCTTGCGGGAGAGGGCGGGGTGAGGGGGTAATTTACATATTACCGTTTAGAAAGCAGATAAAAAACCAGACTTAATACAATGCTTATAACAATTGATGTCGCAATCGGGAAATATACAGAGCGTCATAACTTCGCATACCTGCGTTGCTCCTCAGCTCGTCGCTGCGGCGTATGCTTAAATATACGCCTCACTCCTCGCTTTCGTCGCGCCTTGGTCTGCTTTGTTGAGCATCCTTTCAGGATGCTCCCATGAGAGGAATAATGCATTACTATTCGCTCACTAATGCTCGCTATGCATGTTCTGACGCTCTGTATGCGGATTTATTTATGACGCTGTGTATAGAATGTAAAATTATCTTTTTTGATTATTATATCACCGAGCAGTTTCCCGAGCCAAGAAATCTTCTGCCCAATAATAAATATCAAACCAATCCCTGCCAAAACCAGCCCTAATATTATGAGGAGTTTGCCGAGGTTTTCCATAAGAGGTTGTTATGCCATTTCAGTGAGCCTATAACGCATCCGTAGGTCTTTCGCAGTAACGGTCAGCAGTTGGTATTCAGGCTTTGCTATGAATAAGTCGCCTGAAATTGCGTCAAGTTTGTTCGCTGCCGCTTTTATTGCTTCATCAGATTGGTCAATACCTATCCACTGCCTGCCGTTTTGCTGCGCTGCTTTCAATGTTGTCCCAGAGCCGCAGAAGCAGTCAAGCACAATGCTGTTTTTGCTGGAAGAAGTTTTGATAATTAAATCTAAAAGTCCATCGTTTTTTTCAGTTGGATAGACAGGATATTGAGGGTCTTTAAATTCCCAAATGTCCTGCATCCGCTTGCCTTCCTGCTCATCAAAATATATTTTTTTCCGTGGGTTTCCGTTGTCGCTCCACTCAATAAGTCCGTCTTTGTCGCATTGCTCCAATGCTTCAACATCAGTTCTCCAATGTCTGCCTTTGGGCGGTAAAATTCCTTTGAAGGGTTTAGATGTTTTACCATTCTGTGTTTCTCCTGGGGCGTGCAAAGGAATAGTTGTGTAACGTCTGCCGTTACTTTCAACTTTGGGAAACAGTTTGATTTTATCTTCTTCAGTGTAAGGCAGTTTCGGTTCGTTCCAAATTAGGTTATCGGATTTGGAATAAAATAAGATGAGGTCTTTGATGTTGCTGTAACCTTTGCGTCCAAAGTTTTTAGGATTGCATTTTACTCTTGTAATGTCGTTGCGAAAATTCTCAATGCCAAAAACTTCATCCATCATTACTTTTACATAATGCCCAATCTTGTAATCAATGTGCAAGTAGATTGAGCCTTTGTCGGATAAAAGCATTTTGAGCAGCACCAGCCGTTCACGAATATATTCTATGAATTCCGCGCCTTTTAAAGTGTCTTTATACGCAACAGTCCCATTGCTGCTGCTGCTGATAGTATTTGCCCTGCCATCTGTAATTGTAAAAGTGTTGTTTGTTGCAAATGGCGGATCTATGTATACCAAGTCAATTTTACCAGCCAGATTATATTCTGCTATAAGTTTTTTTAAAGCAGTTAAATTGTCACCCTGAATAAGCAAATTATTACTGAAAGCAGAATTCTTTTCCCCGATAGAAACATTCGGGGACAAGTTTGTTATCCTGCAATCAGGAATACTATTGTAAATTTCCTGCTCTGTTCTTTTATTTGGATAATCTAAAAACATTGTCGTTATAGTTGATATAAGAATTCTCTTAAAACCAAACTGCTCATAATATTCAGGTTGACGTATTTAGTTGTAATGTCTTTATACATCTTGTTTTTGCCTTTGATATATAAAACACCGTCAAGGATCGCAATTTTAATTGCCTTTACATTCTTGGTTTCTAATGTGCTGATTGCATCATTGAACTGTGCGTTTTGATGTCCGCCAAAGTCGGTTAAAAATTTTGCTTCACCTATTACATATTTGCCATTAAAACGGCCAATAAAATCAAGTCCTTTATTTCTTTTGTAATTGAGTTCTTTTCTTGCAAAGTCCATCAACTCCTTGTCGCTGCCATTGAAGATTGCGTCTTTCTTTGAAGAAGTAAAATCATCAAGTCCTACTGGCTGAACACCGAGAGATTTTTTGTTTAACCACCGTCTGAAGAATGGTCCTATTTGCCGATTGGTTTCTTTTGGCTCACTGCACCTTTCATAGATTTTATCAAGTCCCATTTCATAAAGCCGTCCACAAATTCTATTTATTGTTTTCGGATTTCGTTCAATGGATGATGCATCTCTTTTTAGATAAGCAATGTAACTGTCCTTTATGGGAAACAAACCGAGATTGAGAAGTTCTTTGATTAAGGTGTCGTTGTTCTTCTTTTTAAAAGCGCCCTCAATCCTCTTCCAACTGTCTTTGTTGATGTCTCTGATACCTTCGGGAATAGTCGGATAAACTTGGAATAAATCATCCAAGTATGATTTTTGATTAGCGTAATCTATGCTTAATTGTGTCCAGTAGTTCATAGGTAAAAATTAGTCAACGACCCCGCCCCAAGTGGCGGGGCACCATAACTCAAACCTTTAGGTTTGAGACATCAAGGCTGAAGCCTTGAGTTGCAAGCCTGCCGCTGCAAGCAACGGGGCATTCTTGGGGCGGCGGTAAAACTCATGCAATGTCGTTTTGTCAGATTTGCGCACAACTTGTTCCTACCTGCCTTGCGAATATACTATACACAACGACATAAATAAAGCCGCATACAGAGCGTCAGAACATGCATAGCGAGCGTTAGTGAGCGAATAGTAATGCATTATTCCTCTCATGGGAGCATCCTGAAAGGATGCTCAACAAAGCAGACCAAGGCGCGACGAAGGTGAAGAGTGAGGCGTATTTTTAGCATACGCCGCAACGATGAACCGAGAAGCAACGCAGGTATGCGAAGTTATGACACTCTGTATGCTTACAAATACGTCAGCCACTCTTGATATTTCTTATCCCTTCCCTTCACTGCGTCAAAAAATATCTCCTGAATCTTTTTTGTGATTTGTCCCGGTTTTCCTTCGCCGATTGTTCTGTTGTCAACCTCTCTTATGGGCGTTATTTCTGCTGCTGTGCCTGTGAAGAATGCCTCATCTGCTGTATAGAGTTCATCTCTTGTAAATCTGCCCTCAACAATCGGGATGTTATTATCCTTTGCAATTATCATAACAGAATCCCTTGTAATGCCTTTAAGAACAGATGTAAGAGACGTTGTTTTTAAAATCCCGTCCTTTACAATAAATATATTTTCTCCGCTTCCCTCTGACACATAGCCGTCTGTGTCCAAAAGGAGCGCCTCGTCATAGCCCATTGCAACAACCTCTCTCTTTGCCATGATTGAATTGACATAGTTTCCTGTAATCTTAGCCTTTGTCATCATGTTGTTCACATGGAATCTTATAAAAGAAGACACCTTTACCCTGATGCCTTTTTTAATGCCGTCATCTCCCAGATATGCGCCCCAATGCCACGCAGCAATTGAGACCTTTACAGGATTTTCCTTTGGAAATATGCCCATGCTGCCGTAACTCAAATATGCAATCGGCCTGATATAACATTCCTTTAAATCATTCGCCTTTAAAAGTTCTATGGTTGCCTTGTTGATTTCATCTTTTGAAAATGGAATTTGCATCTGTGCTATATGCGCTGAATCAAAGAGCCTGTTTGTATGCTCTTTGAGCCTGAATACTGCGCTCCTGCCATCATCGCATTTATAGCACCTTATGCCTTCAAATACCGCCATGCCGTAATGCAGACTGTGCGTGAGTATATGCACATTTGCATCATCCCAGTTTATAAGTTTGCCATCCATCCAAATCTTTTTTGATTTTTCAACCATAGTTGCCTCCTCGTTTTTTTTGTCATTCCGCACCCCCGATTAAGACCTTCGAGGGCATGCTTGATGCGGAATCCAGCCTTTTTTCTCTGGATTCCTGCTCCCTGCTTAAAACTTGCAGGGACAGGTTTCGCAGGAATGACAGCATACAATTTGAATTTTATCCCTCTGCCTTAACCGCCCTCCACTTTGAGTAACCTTTAAAAAGCCTTTTAAACAATCCGACCTTTTCTTGTTTTCGCCTTCTTGCCTTTATGTTCCTTAATTCCGCCCATGCGTCCCTTTGGTTTGGATTTCTTTCAACTGCCTTGTTTAGCGCTGTCTCAGCCTCTTTCAGTTTACCGTCCGCCCTGTTTATAACACCGAGAAAATAATATGCCCTGTCTTGATTTGGATTGACTGCAACGGATTCGCGGATTAACTCCCTTGCGTTTTCAATGTGCTGCCTGTTATCTGGATGAATATTAAATACAGCCCATCCAAGATATGCCTTATATTCAGCCTCATTCGGGGTAATCCTGATTGCCCGTTCAAATGTCTCAGCCGCAGTCTTATAATCCTTTCGCAAGAGCGCCATCCTTCCCTTTTGAAATTGGAGTTCTGCATTTATGCTGTAGGCCGCATCTTCTTTTAAATTAAATTTCATCTGCACCTTTATAGATTCTTCATAAGCCAGTCTCTGCCCTTCATCACAAAGGATGTTGTATGCAATATTGATAAAGGTAAATATATCAGATGCCAATGCCCTTATTTCACATGGATTGTTATGATATTTGTCAGGGTGATACTCTTTTGCAAGTTTAAAATACGTCCTCTTTACTGCCTTGTTGTCCGCAAACCTGCTGACATTAAATATCTCAAAATAGTTCATGGATTTAAGCCTTGCAAATTCATTTGACAGCCTTTCCATTATTATTCTGTCGTGTCCATGAAGTCCATGAATCCATGATTTTTGCCCATGACTGGCAGGCTTTTTCTCCTTAAAATATATTAGGCCTGCCGCAGCCATGCCGTATATAAAAGGCAGAGCCTCTTTTTCAGGGAGTTTTGAATTTCTTATAAGTCTTTCCAGACTGGTTATGCCGTTTATGCGGTTTAAAATCCTTCTTTCCTGTGGGTTCAGATGAAGGTCATCCAGATTATAAACAGGCTTTTTAGACAGCACAACAGCATCGCTGAAATTCCGCCTTATCTCTCCTTCTACTTTATCATATGAAAAATATCCGTTTTTTAGGCCTGTCAGTATGGCATCTGCGGGATTTAAGGAATGAATAAATATGCCTTCCGGCACCCTGTCAATCTTCTTGTAATTGTAAATTCCTTCATCCCATGCAAATATGCTCAAAAGCCTTTCTTTTACCTGAAGGCACAGCATATCATTTAACTGATGCGGTGTTATTGCCCCGTATTTAAGAAAGATTTCGCCCTGCCTTCTTTTTTCCTTGAGCATTATTTCAAGCGCTTTTTCATACATATCCTGATTTATTATGCCTTCTCGGAGTAAAAGCCTTCCAATGCACTCGCTTAGGACATTTGATTTTGCTCCAACAGGATCGCCATTTTTGAAAAATAACTTTTTTCTAACCTTTTGCCTCTCCATTTCAATAACTGCAAATGCGTCCTTTTTTGTATAGACCCTGTGAA
>JACRNI010000109.1 GCA_016234925.1 Deltaproteobacteria bacterium
ATTTAAAGATACCTGTTCATCTTGAGACAGGAGAGAATCTCATTGAAATTACCGCATTCAATGGTTTTTCAGAGGGGAGAAAATCCATCCGCATATATTCGGAGGTTGAAAAAACAGCGGCCAAAGGAGAAGTCATTCTTCCAAATCTCTGGATACTCTCTATCGGCATAAATAAATATCAGGATAAAAACATAACCTCCCTTACTTATGCAGTGGCTGATGCAGAGGGGATTGTTGAGGCGTTCAACAGCCAGAAGGGTAAACTATTCAGGGAGATAAAAAGCCTGATTATCAATGACAACAGCCCTATAAAGCCAACCCGTGACAATATTACCGACAACCTCGATTATGTGAAAAAGGCAGGGCATAATGATATTGTCCTTTTGTTTATAGCAGGTCATGGGATAAATGATGAAAGCGGCGAATTTTATTTCCTTCCCTCTGATGCGAGCATATCAGAGGACGGCTCTATAAAAAAGTCAAAGGCTATTTCATGGAGGGATATAAAGGCGATACTGGATATACCTGCAAAGAAACTGATATTTGCTGATACCTGTCATTCAGAAGGTGTGAGCGGAAAGAAGACAAGGGGTGTTGATAATGACAGGTTTGTAAAGGAACTTCAGGAGGCGAATGCAGTTATATTCACATCAAGCAGGGGAAAAGAACTTTCACAGGAATCTGACAAATGGAAGCACGGCGCATTTACCTATGCCTTGATTGAGGGGATAAAGGGCAAGGCTGATTTAATCAAGGACAATAAGATTTCTATGAAGGAATTGGATACCTATGTTTCAGAGACTGTTCCGCAGATAACAAACGGGGCACAGCATCCGATTACAAATACGCCTGACGGATATGTGAATTTCCCTGTGGCGGTGATTAAATGAGACATAAGGGTTCAAGTAAAAGAAAGGAAATTTTCTAGTGAAGAGATTAGAACAATTCTCTCAAGAAATAAAACAGTGCGTTTTGTGCGGGACATGCAAGAGTGTATGTCCTACATTCAGCGTCATAAACAGGGAGACTGCAAGCGCAAGAGGAAAGGTGGCTTTATGCAGCGCATTTTTAAAAGGGGAGATAGGATTATCAGAAAGATTTACAAAGCACATAAATGAATGCGTGCTTTGCGGCGCATGCGAGGAGTCCTGCCCAAATGATGTGCATGTCCCTGATATTATCCTTGCTGCAAGGAGAGAGATTTTTAAAAACAACAAGGTTGATTTTACCCGCACTGCTGTATCCAAATTACTTGGTTCTGAAAAGATTGGGAACACAGTAATCAAGATTGCATCAAAGGTGCAGAATATATTTTTTAAACGAGTCCCTGAAGAAAGCGGTTTGCACAGAAGGTTTCCTCTGCCGTTTATAAATGAAAAAAGGCTTGTGCCGAAATTGGCAGAAAAGTTTTTTCTGGAAAGCGTGGATCAGCGGTCAGAATCCGTAGCGTTGGGGTTTATCCCCAACGAAGGGCCGTTGCCCATAAAGGGCAACGCTACATCTCCCAAGATAGGCTTCTTCGCTGGTTGTCTTATAAATTACATCTATCCGCATATTGGCGAGGCATCCTTAAAGGTTATTGAAAAGGCAGGTGCATCTGTGATTGTTCCGCTTGACCAATCCTGCTGTGGTATGCCAGCAATCGGTGTCGGAGATATTGAGGCTGCAAAAAAACTAGCATTAAAAAACCTTGAGGCATTTGAGAGATATGAACTTGATTACATCACAACCGCCTGCGCAACTTGCGGACACGGCTTAAAGAGAAGGTTTAAAGATTTATTGGGCAATGAATACCCTGAAAGGATAAATGCCT
Organism: Deltaproteobacteria bacterium; assembly: GCA_016234925.1. Taxonomy (GTDB): domain Bacteria; phylum Desulfobacterota; class GWC2-55-46; order UBA9637; family GWC2-42-11; genus JACRNI01. Next base: position 1,814 of record JACRNI010000109.1, read on the forward strand.
TTTCAAACAAGGTTAGGGATATAACGGAATTGCTGGTGAATGAGTTGGGTCAAGGCGGGTACCCATCGGGGAACCCATCCGAAGGATGGGTCGGGATGGGTGGGGGCAAGAGTGAGATTGCTTCCCCCCTGATTAAATCAGTGGCTCGCAATGACATTACTCCGAACTCTCTTGTCACCTACCACGACCCATGCCATTTGAGCAGGGGGCAGGGCATAAAGGATGAGCCTCGCAAATTGATTGAAATGAGCGGGCATAAATTTAAAGAGATGAATCATCCCTGCAGATGCTGCGGACTGGGTGGGAGTTTTAATATCACAAATTATGAATTATCTATGGAAATCAACAGGGAAAAGGCAGAGGATATAAAAAATACTGGCGCTGATATTGCTGCGACAGCATGTCCGGGCTGCATCATGCAGATAAAAGACGGCTTGCATAAAATAGGCACAAAGACAAAGGTTATGCATGTTGTGGAATTGCTGTAATTATGGTATATTTTTGAAAATTTAGTTAAGGAGATACTATGATTACACAGATTACAAAGGCAGATTACGCAGATTAGAAAAGATTGGTTTTAAATCGGTGTAATCGTTTTTAAAAATCTGCGTAATCATCTATAAGGAGGATTTTTAATTGACAACAAAACAAGAATATGATGCCGGTGCTATAAAGGTTTTAGGCGGGCTTGAGGCTGTCCGGAAAAGACCCGCGATGTATATAGGCTCTACAGGCTCGCCGGGTCTTCACCACCTTGTGTATGAGGTGGTTGACAATTCAGTTGACGAGGCGCTTGCAGGGTTTTGCAAAAATGTTGAGGTAATCATCCACACAGACAGCAGTGTAACTGTTATTGACGATGGCAGGGGCATTCCGACAAATATGCACAAGGAAAAGGGCAAGCCTGCTGCTGAGGTAGTTATGACAGAACTCCATGCAGGCGGAAAGTTTGAAAACAAGGCATACAAGGTCTCTGGCGGTCTGCACGGCGTGGGTGTTACTGTTGTAAATTTTTTATCAGAGTGGCTTGAACTTGAAATCAAAAGGGAAGGGCAGGTATGGGAACAGAGATATGAAACTGGAAAGCCTGTTACATCATTAAAGGTTGTCGGCAAGACAAATAAGACAGGCACAAAAATCACATTCAAGCCTGACAAAAATATTTTTGAAACAATTGAGTTCAGTTTTGACACGCTTTCGCAGAGACTAAGGGAACTTGCGTTTTTAAATGCAGGCATCCGCATATCAATATTAGATGAGAAGAGCGACAAGAGGCATGATTTTCATTACACAGGCGGCATAAATTCATTTATTGAACATCTCAATAAAAATAAGACA
>JACRNI010000110.1 GCA_016234925.1 Deltaproteobacteria bacterium
ATTTACAGTGGCATAGAAAATATTTTAAAACAGGTTCTGAAAACAAAAAATATTGAGATTTCTAAAACAGAAACATGGCATAAAGACTTATTGAATCGTTCAGTATCATCTGGAATTATATCGGAGAAATTATCTGATGAACTTTATGAGTATTTAACATTCAGACATTTCTTTGTTCATGGCTATGGATTCATGATTGAAGAAGCCCCGTTAGTTGACTTGGCTGGCCGTATTCATTAAATATGGCTGCAATTTATGTCAACTGTGGAACGGCATTATAAGGTTTTATAAGAAGGTATGGAAGGAATTATGTCCATTTGTGGAGTATAAGAATTTGAGGGTTTAAGCATGGGAATCAGCGAAAAGAAAAATATTCATTTAGAACGGCTTAAAAAGATTATCAATAATTTTATTAAGGATGAAGATGTCAAGATTTTCCTTTTTGGTTCAAGGGCAAGGGGGGATAATGCGCCGGCGTCCGATGTGGATATAGGTATTATGCACGGACCTGGGTTTAACAAGGGCAAGATAAGCCTTTTGCGGGAATATATAGAAGAATCCAATATTCCTTACAAGGTTGAGATTGTTGACTTTGCGGATGCCTCAGAAAAATTCAGGAATTCTGTTTTGAAAGAGGCAATACTATGGAAAGGTTAGAGGCAAGGTTTAAAGATGCCCTCCGCTCATTGGAGACGCTCAAGGAAATAATAAATGAGCCATTCTCCATAATTGTGAGGGATGCCGCAATCCAGAGATTTGAATACACATTTGAGGCATTCTGGAAGTTTGTCAAAGAATATTTAAGGATAAAGGAAAAAATAATTGCCCATTCGCCGAAGCAATGTTTCAGGGAACTGTTTACTATAGACATGATTACAGAAGATGAAAATGTAAAATTTCTTGAGATGACTGATGAGAGAAATATGACCTTCCATACTTATAAAGAAGAAGTGGCAAATATCATTTATGGCGGTTTGAAAAAATATTATGAATTGATGAAGAATACAATAGGCAAGATGGAGATGTAGTTTGCATGGAAAACACATTACGCAAAAAAGCAAAAGAACTCCTTGAAAAAGGGGATGTGAAGGTTGTCATCGGTTATGGTTGGAACAAGCGGAAGACGAGGACTACGCCGATTTTTATTACAAAGCCAGAGGATACGGATAAACTTGTTTTCAATCCGCTCTGCGTGAATAATCTTTCGCTCTATCTGACAAGGAAATTTGCCGATATAAAGGCAATCGGCAAGCCCGCTATTGTTGCAAAGGGGTGCGATATCAAGACCATCGCCGTGCTGATTTCAGAGAGTCAGATAAAAAGGGAAGATGTGGTAATACTTGGCATGACCTGCAACGGTGTTGTGTATAAGCAGGAACTCTGGAAAGGCGAATTAAAGCCGGAGATTATGCCGACCAAGTGCAATAACTGCGATGTGAGAAATCCGCATATTGCGGATTTTGTCGTCGGTGAAAAAACGGACTTCAAAGCGCCTGACGAGCCAACAGGGATGGTGTTTGACAAGATAAGAGAATTAGATAAAAAGTCAAACACAGAGCGGTGGGATTTCTGGCTCGAGCATTTTAACAGGTGCATCAAGTGTTATGCGTGCAGGCAGATATGCCCGCTTTGTTATTGCGAGAGGTGCATTGCGGAAAAGAATATGCCGCAGTGGATTGAGACATCCGCTCATCCAAGGGGAAACCTTGCATGGAATTTAAAGAGGGCGATGGATTTATCAGGCAGGTGCACATTCTGCGGTGAGTGCGAAAGGGCGTGCCCTGTAAATATTCCGCTTAATCTTGTGAACCAGAAACTTGCGCTTGTTGTTAAAGATGCCTTTGGACATAAATCCGGTTACGATGAAAAGGTTCATCCGCCTCTCATTGTGTTTAATTTGGAGGATACCGAAGACTTTATAAAATAATAAAACAGGTTTTAGGTGTCAGGTATTAGGTGTTCATAAAAAACCTGAAACCTGAAACCTGAAACCTGAAACCTGAATTATGGCAAACAAATTTCTAAAAAAAGAAAACATAAGTAAACTCATTGATGCTGTCAGCAAGGAAGGCACTATTTTTGTTGCGCCAACCCCACCTTCCCCACCCTTTAGTAAAGGGGGGGCGGGGGGGGTTGTTTATGCGCCTGTTTCAAAATTTGAGGAGATAGTGTTTGATTACATTATTCCGAGAAACTCTTTTAAGGAATTTCTATTTCCTCAGACAGAAACGGTTGCAACTTTTAGCATAAATAAAGAGGGTGTTGACTTAAAAGGTGTTGAAGTAGAGTCAAAAGAGGTGGTGATATTTGGCGCAAGGCCGTGTGATGCGGCAAGCGTTGCGTCTTTGAGAGCGGTGTTTAATTGGGACTTCAAAGATGAGTTTTATAGCAGGAGAGAAGACAAGGCAATTGTTATGACCGTTGCCTGCACAAAGGCGGATGATTCATGTTTCTGCACAACCGTTAATCTAACTCCTGACAGTCCGAATGGAAGCGATATTTTACTGAAAGAGACAAAAGAGGGCGATTACGCAGTAGAGGCTGTTACAGAAAAGGGCAAGGGATTTATGGATAGGTTTAATAATTTCTTTGAACCACTGCCTACTGCCTATGGCCTACTGCCTACTGTAGATATTAAGCCCATTGCAGGCATTGATGTAAAAAAGATTAAAGAGTATCTCAAGGACACAAAACATTATGAAAACCCGTTGTGGGCGGAACTTGCGCGGAAGTGCATAGGCTGCGGCGCATGCACCTTTGCCTGTCCCACATGCCACTGCTTTGACATTGTGGATGAGGGGA